>JAOAPO010000520.1 GCA_025462945.1 Bryobacterales bacterium | reverse complement strand
CGGTTTCGCGACAGCTGCGGGATCTGGGCAACCAGGTTGCGATCATCATGCTGACCGCTCGTGACACACCCGAAGACATCGTGCAGGGTCTCGATGCCGGTGCTGACGACTACCTTGTAAAACCGTTTGCGTTCAGCGTTCTGGTCGCTCGGTTGCGTGCCATCTCTCGCCGCGCAATTCACCCGTGTGCGACCGTGCTTCAGGTGAGCGACCTGACACTGGATCCGTCGAGCCATCAAGTGACGCGAGGTGGAGAGTCGATCAGCCTCACGGCCACTGAATTCCGCCTGCTGGAACACCTGATGCGGCGTTCGGGACGGGTCGCGTCCCGGACCTCCATCATTGAAGCGGTTTGGGGCTTCAACGATGACGTGGAGTCCAACACCGTGGATGCCTTCATCAAACTGTTGCGCGACAAGATCGAACGTGAACAGGGGCGCAAGCTCATTCATACGGTGCGCGGGTATGGCTACGTGTTGAGGGACTAGCGTTGAACTTCCTGCACAATCGCTCCATCCGGTTCAGGCTGACGGCGTGGTACGCAGTGATCTTTGCGGCAACGTTCGCAGTTGCCGGTTTGTGTCTGCTGCTCGCGATGCGGAAGGCCGCTCAGGATACGGTCGACAAAGATCTTAGAGCGCGGTTGCCTGAGGTCCGGCAGTATGTCGCCGAACAGATCGACGAGCACGCTGACGGTGACGCCGTCGCCACCGATCTGGAGGAGGACGGCGCGGCGCGTCCGGGTGGCGCCTGGCTGCGTCTGGCGGATTCCGCCGGGCAGTGGATCTACCGGGCACCGCGAACATCTGAATGGGACCGCGCCGTGCCGTCGCTGCGAGGCCTGCCGCCGAAGGGCCGGGCCGCGACCATTCGGATTCATGGACGGCCGATCCGCGTACTGACTGCGCCTGTCCCCAGCGGCCTTGTGCAGATGGGCATGCCGATGGACGAGTTTGCTGAGATGATCAGCGGCTTTGCGTGGACCCTCGCGCTGGCCAGTCCGCTGCTGCTGCTGCTCGCATCGGCGGGCGGCTACTGGATGAGCGGGCGGGCGCTAATGCCCGTCGACACGATTACGGCCAAGCTGCGGGCCATCGGGGCGGGCAACCTTTCGGAACGCCTGCCCTTACGCGGCACTGCGGACGAACTTGACCGGTTATCGGACACGACAAACGAGATGCTCACTCGGCTGGAGGCTGCGTTCGCTCGGGTGACGCGATTCACGGCGGATGCCTCTCACGAGTTGCGCACTCCCGTGGCTATCATCCGCACAACGGCCGAAGTGACGAGCGCCCGGCAGCGGCCTTCCGCGGACCACGAGGCGGCATGGCATCAGGTCATCGCGCAAACAGAACGCACAGCTCGCCTGATCGACGACTTGCTGACGCTGGCCCGCGCGGATTCGGCCTGCAGACCGCCTGCCCTGGAACCGGTTGATCTCGCGGACCTTTTGCGGGGTATTTTGGCTGAGATGAGCCTTCTTGCCGATGCTGCAGGAGTCCGGCTCGCGAGCAATGTTCCACCGGTTTGCCTTGTCAATGGCGTGCCGGACGCACTACGAAGAATACTGATTAACCTGATCGACAACGCGGTCAAATACACGCAGCGCGGCGGAACGGTGACGGTGACGCTGCGGTCACAGGATCCGCCGGCAGGCAGTGCCGTCGTGGTTGAGGTTCAGGATACCGGATCAGGCATTTCGGCCGAAGATCTCCCATATATCTTCGATCGTTTCTACCGGACAGGTGCCGACCGTTCCCGCAGTAACGGGGGCGGAGGCCTGGGACTCTCGATCGCCCAATCGCTCGCCGCTCTACACGGAGGCGAGATCGAAGTGGCGAGCGTGGTTGGTTGGGGTTCCGTTTTCCGACTGAGACTGGGGCCGGCGTCGGGGCACCCGACGCCTGCTTCACCGGGTTTTCAGAATCCAGGTCCACAATCGGACAGGAGTTGAAAAGATGACCCTCACACGAACTTGTATTCTCAGCATCGCATTTCTGGCGCCAGCCATGGCGGCTGACAGCAGGGTCAAGCTGGAGAGCCTGCCAGCGCCAGTACAGACCGCCATACGCGCTCAGGCGGCGAACGCGACGATCCTCGATATCAGCAAGGAAACTGAGAAGGGCAAGACAACTTTTGAGGTCGAGACGAAGGTGAACGGCAAAACCCGGGACTTCAACCTTGATGCCGCGGGCGCTGTTCTCGTTATCGAGGAGGAGGTCGATCTGGACTCGGTCCCGGTGGCGGCCAGGACGGCATTGCAGAAGCGCGCTGGAAGCGGCACGATCGATAAAGTAGAAAAGGTGACCGCTGGCTCGACCATCAGCTATGAAGCGGCCATCAAATCGAAGGCGGGTAAGAAGAGCGAACTGAGCGTGAACGCTGATGGCTCGCCTCACAAGGATTAATGCGCTTCGACCTTACATTCATGCGAACGGAAATCATCAATAATTGCTTATCCCGTGCCGTTGGAGTCACATTGCTCGGCGCGATACTACTGGTGGCGCAGACCTCGAACGCGACCTTGCGAGGGGTTGTCACAGACCCTTCGTCCGGCGTCGTTCCGAACGCGACGGTGAGCCTGCTGCGAGGATCTTCCCAGGTGAAGACCGCAGCCACTGATGGCACTGGCCACTTTCAGATGAATGGTTTGCCGCCGGGGCCGTACACGGTGCGAGCGACCGCCACTGGGTTCTCGTCATTTGAGCTGAACTCTTATGAGATTCGCGCGGGCCAGTCGCAGTTGCTCGACATCTCACTGCAGTTGAAAGCTCAGGCAGACCAGGTAACTGTCGCTGCGGACGCGGCAGCAGTGGTCGATACCGAGCCTTCGAACAACGCCGGGGCTCTGGTCCTGGTGAGTGCAGATCTCGACGCACTCCCCGACGATCCGGACGACCTCTCGGCCGACCTGCAGGCGCTCGCAGGCCCGGCTGCAGGGCCTAACGGCGGGCAGTTTTTCATCGATGGTTTCACCGGCGGACGGTTACCGCCAAAGCAGTCGATCCGGGAAATACGGGTCAATCAGAATCCCTTTGCTGCCCAGTTCGATCACCCCGGACATGGCCGCGTGGAGATCTTCACCAAGCCTGGAAGCGACGAGTTCCACGGCGATGTGCTGTTCCAGTTCAGCGACGCCTCCCTGAATACGCGCAACCCGTTCGTGTCGGTCAGGCCGCCTTATCAGCGCCGCCAGTGGGAAGGTGAGGTCGGGGGCGCGCTCGGGAAGAAGACGTCGTTCATGGCAGATTTCGAAAGACGTGATATCAGCGAGAATGCCTTCGTGAATGCGGTCGTACTGGACGACAGCCTGAAGCCCGTGCCATTCTCGACTGCGATCGTCACGCCTGTAACCGGCATTGAGGGAAACGTGAGACTCGACCGCCAGCTGACTACGAATCATACGCTGACTGCGCGTTATGGGTACGCGCGAGACACCAACGATAACGGAGGAGTTGGCGGGTTTTCGCTCCCCGAACGCGCTTATCAGGTCGCAAGCTCCGAGCACACGTGGCAGTTGCTGGAAACGGGGGTTCTGAATCAGCATACGGTCAATGAGACCCGGTTCCGGGTGCGACGCCAGGCAACAGACCAGAACGGCAGAAACTCAGCTCCGGTCATCAATGTTCTGGACGCCTTCACTTCGGGTGGTTCAGCGGTTGGACAGTCGTTCGACCGGCAGACTCGCTACGAGATCCAGAACTTTACGTCGTGGGTGCATGGGACGCACACTCTGCGTTTCGGGGGCCTCGCGCGCATCGTGGCTCTCGATAATCAGGCAAAGCTGAACTACTCCGGCACGTTCACTTTTACCTCGCTGGACGCGTGGCGTTTGACCCAGTTGGGAATTCAGCAGCATCTTTCGCCGGCCGCCATCCGGCTTAGCGGCGGTGGACCGAGCCAGTTTTCTCTCTCTGCCGGCGATCCTCTCGCGAATGTCACGCAGAGCGATTACGGAGTCTTCATTCAGGATGACTGGCGAGTTCGCCAAAACGTGACTTTGAGCGTAGGCGCGCGATATGAAACCCAAACCAATTCCGGGGATCGTTCCGACATCGCTCCACGCGTGGCAATCGCCTGGGCGGTGGGACGAGGCAAGAGTGCCCCCAAAAATGTGATCCGCGCGGGCGCGGGCATTTTCTACGACAGGTTGAGCGAGAGTCTGACTCTGGACGCAATGCGTCAGAACGGAATCCGCCAGCAGCAGTTTTTGATCCCCACTCCGGATTTTTATCCGAACATCCCTGACGCGGCCAGCCTCCTGGCCGCCGCGCAGCCCCAGACCATCCGAAGAACTGATTCAAACTGGCGCGCACCGATGATGGTTCAGGCTTCGGTAGGGTTCGAACGCCAGTTGCCGAAACACATCACGGTGTCCACCAACTATCTTCATACGGGCGGGTCTCACGCAGTTCGGTCGCGCAACATCAACGCGCCCAGGTCCGGAACGAGTACGCTGCCCTTCGGTGGCGTGAATGCGATCTACCTTTATGAAACGAGCGGTGTTTTCCGTCAGAACCAGCTGATCAGCAACCTAAACGCGAGGGTTAGTTCGAAGCTGACTTTTAGCGGATCGTACGTGTATGGCAGCGCAGTCAGCAATTCGGATGGTGCCGGGACGTTTCCCTCCAACCAATACGATCTCTCCACGGAGATGGGACCGGCGCTGTTCAATGTGCGGCACCGCTTTCAGATGAACGGATCGCTGAGCACCCGATGGGGATTGCGTTTTAGCCCCTTTGTGACGATGACATCAGGCCGACCCTTCAACATCACGACGGGGAAAGATCTGAACGGTGACGGCTTGTTTACGGACCGGCCCGGCCTGATCGTCGGGCAATCGACGGCGGGGGTAAATACGCCGTATGGCAGGCTTGATCCTGCGCCGCTGTATGGTGAAACTCTGCTGCCTCGGAACTTCGGCGTTGGCCCGGGCGTGATTGCCGCGAATCTGCGCGTCAGCAAGTCGTTCAACATTGGCCGGCATGATCCACACAAAGATTCATCTCGCCAGATTGTGTTGTCAGCCAATGGACGAAACGTTCTCAACCACCCGAATCTCGCGGCGCCCAACGGCAATCTTAGTTCGCCGTTGTTCGGCAGGTCCACATCGCTCGCATCGGGTGGTGGCGGAGGTGGCGGCGGAGTGTCTGGAAACCGGAGAATCGATCTTCAGCTGCGGTTTAATTTTTAGAGGTTGCAGCCCCGAATTGAACGCGATAAGCTTGCCTTGCAAGGAGGCTTGATGCTGGCGTCCGAGAGCAAGAGGGGCCTTGCCAACGCGAGAAACTCACTGCTATGAAGACGCAATACTACACGGCGACGAGTCTCGATGGGTTCATCGCGACTGAGGACGATTCACTGGATTGGTTGTTCCCGCTTGGCGATGTGAGTGAAACGGGCTATTCGTCGTTCATCGCAGAGGTTGGGGCGCTGGCGATGGGGTCAGTGACATACGAATGGGTGCTTGGTCACGGAGACGAGGTTGCCGCCTCGACTGGCTCCAGGTGGCCGTACACGCAACCCACCTGGGTCTTCTCAAGTCGGTCCCTTCCTCTTGTAGAAGGAGCCGACATCCGTATTGTTCAGGGTGACGTTCGACCTGTTCACGCCGAGATGCGCAACGCAGCCGGGTCAAAGAATATCTGGGTCGCCGGCGGTGGTGAGGTGGCGGGGCAGTTCTACGACGCGGGCCTGTTGGACGAGATCATCGTTCAGGTTGGATCCGTGACGCTGGGTCGGGGCAAGCAACTCTTTCCTCGACGTGTAACAAGCCCGCCGCTGCGACTGGTGTCCGTGAGCCAGATGGGCTCGGGTTTCGCAGAGTTGCGCTACGAGGTCCCGCGTGTTGGTGTGGGGTAGTCATCTATGTCTGACCCGAGCCGACATGCGATGAATCGAGCTCAACTGCGGGATACTGCTCAAGGTACTCCTCTCCGTTGCAGCCGCAATATACGACCGTTCGCGCCGTGAAATCGACCTCGTAACGAACAACGCCAGCGCTCCACGAAGACGCCAGGAACTCCGGGAAGGTGCCTTCTCCAGCCTGATCTCTCCGCAGCGCCGAAATCAGCGCTTCGCGGTTGAACCGGGGGACATCCATCATGCCAGTAGCCAGCGGTGAGCCCTGGAACACTACCGGGCCGTCGTTGGTCACGAAGAGGCTCTGGCATGCCGGCAGGGTCCAGACGTTCCGGGTCACGCCCGCGCGCCGCAATGTCTCGGCGAAGTAAGGGAAGCCCCCGACTTCAGGGCGGATCGCCATAGCCGCTTGCTGAGCCGACTCCAGGTTCTCGATTGCTTTACTCATGAAAAGTTCTCCTTCATTCCTTGTGTGCCGGGGAATCCGTTTGCATCATACGCGGCCTACTGGATGGGCACTGTCCCGATCTCGAAATGTTCAAAGCTGGGAGAGCAGGCGTTGGAGGGTGGTCCTCCGGTCGGACGGCAGCACCGCGAAACACATCTGATCGTTGCGGTCGGCGATCCGCCTAAAGACGGGAAGAACGCTGGCCCTTCGGCGTCACGGCGATCCAGTTCTTCGCTTCCAGTTTGTCGATCACCCTGGAAACCGCGCCGGGTGTGCAGTACGGCACAATATGCAATATTGCTTGACTATTGCGCAACGGCTTGATAATATCCGGGGCCAGACAGCTATCCGTGCTGCCACCGGCATTATGCACGGGATACATCACACCTCGGGAGGCATCTTATGTCACGTAACTCGATCCCACGAGGGAGCAACTCTGCCATACTCCAACTCTCCAACTCCCTCGTTCTCGTTCTCGCTGCGGCCAGTCTGCTGCTGGCGCAAGCGTTCTATGGTTCAATTGTCGGAACCGTAACAGACCAGTCGGGTGCCGCTGTCGCGGGCGCGACGGTCAACCTTGTCAATATAGGGACTTCCGAAAGCCGCTCCACCAAGGCGGACCAGGACGGAGCCTATCGATTTGTGAACCTAAATCCCGGAATGTATAAGGTAGTGATCGAGCAGTCGGGTTTCAAGCATTACACGCGCGACCGAATCGAAGTGAACGTAGAGGCGGTGGTTCGTGCGGACGTCGGACTTGAGGTAGGTGAAGTTACGCAGTCGGTCGAGGTATCGGCGCAAGTACCCTTGTTGCAGACGGAGAACGCATCACTAAGCCAGGTGGTGGCGTCACGATCGGTGCAGGAACTTCCGTTGAATGGACGCAATGTTTTGAACCTCATCAACATCGCGCCCGGAGTGGTGCCGCAGGGCGGTTCCGAAGGGAGCCTCACAGGTAAGAACGTGTTCGCCGCCGGGAACTACCAGATTGGCGGAGGAACGGCGAATCAGAGTGCAGCGTATTACGACGGCGTTGCGGTCAACGTGGCGTATGGAAACATGATCGCTTTGGTGCCCAGTCAGGACGCGGTTTCAGAGTTCCGCGTCCAGACAAACAGCCTGAGCGCAGAATGGGGACGCTACACCGGAGGCGTCATCAACCTGGCATCCAAAGGTGGAACCAATAGCTTTCACGGCACCGCCTACGAATTCTTGCGGAATAAAGTCCTGAACGCGGGTACATTTTTCGGAAACGCAACGGGTGCAGGTAAGCCCGCGTTCAACCAAAATCAGTTCGGCGCAACCATCGGTGGACCCGTGATGAAGGACAAGACATTCTTCTTCGCGAGTTACGAAGGCTACCGGCAACGTCAAGGCGTTCTCTTTCTGAACACCGTACCCGACCTTGAACGGGGGAGTGGCAACTTCTCGAACTTTCGGAACGCGACCGGCAACGTGATTCCTATCTATGACCCCTCAACTCAATGCGGAACCGGCAGTAATGCAGCGTGTCCTGCTACGGGTCCGCAGCGACAGCAGTTTCCCGGGAACATCATTCCCGCCAGCCGTATTCACCCGGTCGCCAGCAATTACCTGAAGCTGAAATATTGGGCCGACCCGAACATACCGGGACAGCCGTTTACCAGGCTCTTCAACTTCTCACGCAACGTGAGCACGGGCGGCGACAATGATCAACTCAACTTCCGTGGGGATCACAACCTGACTGAGAAGCAGCGACTGATGATGCGCTACTCGCGCCGGAAGTCGGTCAACCTCCCCATTGAGCCCTACAACAACGGCCTCATCACTGGCGATCCGGAACGCTTCCTGACTCAGCAGGCCGTCGTTTCTCACACCTGGTCGATCAATCCCACAACCGTCTTTGACGTTCGTTTAGGCTTCACTCGCTGGGCATACGACCGCACGCCGGGAACCCTGGGGATCGACATCCCGACAGCTACAGGGTTGCCGAGCTATTACAACGATCTTGATCGCCTGAATGGTTTGAGCCCGTCCAACACCATCCCTGTGATGAACGTGGCAGGCTACAACTCCGTCAACACAGGATTGATTTACGGTATTGCGAACAACTACTCCGCGAGCCCGAGCCTCACGAAGATTATGGGGCGTCACACGTTGAAGTTCGGTGGGGAAGTCCGACTTCTCCAGTTGAACTACTATCAGAATAATACCGCTGGCGGCACCTTTACGTTCAACAATCTTTTCACCTCTCAGAACTCTCTAAGCCCGGGCGCCACCGGCGACGGCTTCGCTTCGTTCCTGCTTGGTCTGCCCGCCAGTGGAACCGTCCAGACGTCCCTTTTCACCGCGACCGGCATGCGTTATCAGGGCTACTACA
>JAOAPO010000501.1 GCA_025462945.1 Bryobacterales bacterium | reverse complement strand
AACCACTGGGAGTTGGCGCTCTCGTTGAAGTCGATGCGGGCGGTCAGCTGGTCTTTGTCGAGAGGCGTCTTCGCGAGGTACTGGTAGTTGTCTCTCGGCAGACCCGTTGCAGGGGATGAGATATTCGGGAGCGGGTTGTACGCATTGAGCAGGAACAGCGAGTTCTTGTCGAAGCGGCTCACTGGGATTCGGTTGCCGACGAACGGATCAGCGGTCGCCGCCGAGCCGGTGCCGGTACGAGTCAGAGGGTCACGCAATTGTGTGGGGACAACGGAGAAGTCACCATTCCGCATCGCGGGCGTCAGGGTCGTAGCCGTTGTGACGCGCGTGGTGCGGGCGCGAAGCGCTTCATAGTTTGTCATGAAGAAAAGGCGATTTCTGCCGTTGAACAGTTTGGGAATGATAATCGGACCGCCCAGCGTAAAGCCGTACTGGTTCTGACGGAACGGAGACTTCGCAGGACTGCTGCCGACAAAGTCGTAGTTCGCGGCGTCGAGTGACGAGTTCCGCAGGAAGTCGAACGCGGTTCCGTGATAGGCGTTGCCTCCGGGCCGAGTCGAAACGTTCACCTGCCCGGCTTCACGGCCGAACTCGGCGGAGTAGATACCCTGCTGTACTTTGAACTCCTGGAGAGAGTCGACCGAAGGCAGCACCACATAGAGATTGAAGTTGATATCGGTGTTCGTGATGCCGTCCAGAGTATAGTTGCTCCACGTAGCGCGTGAGCCCGACAGAGACATCGTCAGGCCGGCGCGAGTGCCGCCCTGGCGGTTCGCGGCCTGCGCCGCCGGTGCGAAGCCGACTGTAACGCCGGGGCTGAGCGCCACGAGGCTGAAGAAATTCCGTCCGTTGAGCGGCAGGTCCGTGATGCGTCTTTGCTCGATAACGGTACCGGTCGCGGCGTTCTCAGTGGCCAGAAGGTCGCCTGATGCGCTGACTTCCACCGTCTGGGTTGCCTGACCCACGGTGAGCGTGAAGTCGACGCGCGCCGTCTGTTGTACCTGCAGCAAAACATTCGTGACGACCGTGGTCTCGAAGCCGGCGGCAGCCGCTTTGACGTCGTACGTTCCCGGGATCATCGCCGGGAAGCTGTACACGCCAGCGGTATTCGTTGTCGTGGTGCGGGCGACGTTTGTATCTTTGTTCGTCGCTGTTATTGTTGCGTTCGGTGTGCTGGCGCCGCTTGGATCTCTGACTTCGCCAGTGATTTCGCCGGCGGTCTGGGCCAGCGAAAGTGTCGCAGTGATTATTAAGCCTGCTATTAGATAAAGCTTTCTCACACATCTACCTCAGTACTGAAAGTAACTACCAAATGTGCGAAACTCTATCACATTCACCTGCCGGGCGCAAGGGTGGGCGAGGCCGTTCAGGCCTGCCTAAGTTTCGGCCCCTCAGAGGTTTACCTAGAGACCACTGGCCCGAATCCAGAAGCTTTCGCGCCACGAGGCACCGGCTGCTACCGATTGCAGCGCGGGGTATTTCCCGTCGTGCGCCAGGTTCACGCCGTTTGTAATCCCGGCCATCGGCTCAAAGCAAATGTACTGCTGGTTTGCCGGCGAATACACCACGGCGACGGTCCACTTCGGGCCGTAGACCACTTCCACCTTTTTTCCACCGCCCTCGAACGAAAAGACTGCTTTGCCATCGGCTCCGCGCACCAGATCGGTGTAGCCGTTGTCGATCGTCCTGCCTTTTAGCGGCGTCGGATCCGGCAGGTCGTTGGGCTTCATCTCACCCGTGGCCACCAGCTTGTCGTCGGTGATGACGGCGGTCTTCACCGGGATGTGCGCTGTGGCTTCGTCGCGCGGAACGTCCGGCAGGATGAAGTACGGGTGATACCCAATGGCCAGAGGCATGGGCTGGGCGCTGCGGTTGATCACGTTTGTGATTACTTCCAGTTCGCCGTTGGACAGCTTGTAGGTCATCTCGTACTCGTGCGCGAAGGGCCAGTTCGCCATCAGGTCCGGATACTTCCAGAACTCGAACCGGCTGGTAACCCACGCGGATTTCCCGTCAGCCTTCACTTCCGTCACCTGCCAGGCATCGGACGAAGTCAGCATCCCGTGAATGGCGATGTTGGTGGGAGGCAGCCGAACGGTGCCCAGAGTCGGGTTGAACGTGTACTTTTTGCCGTTGGCCCAGAAGCCCCCATCCGCCATACGGTTGGCCCACGGAGCGAGGAACGGAACGCCGCTCAAACCCGGCCGCTTCTTCAGTTCTCCCACATCTGGTGTCGGCATGTAGAGGATGTTCTTGCCGTGAATCGTCATTTCGTAGGCCCGATTGCCGATCGACGGCGCAACGGCAACCTCGACGCCGCGCGCCGTGTCCGTTAGTCGGATGACGTCAATTCCGTGATCGGTCGTCTTGACCGCTTTATAGTTTTGGGCGAGAGCCATGGCAGGGAGGGCGAGCAAAAGGAAGGTCTTCATTGCAATGCTTAGTGTATTTCACGCTCCGGACAGACGGCGTATCCGCTGCTGCAGCACCTTGCGTTCACGGCTCAGCAGGTGAGACTACTCGTAGCGCAAAGCTTCAGTGGGGTTGAGCCGGGACGCTCGGTTCGCGGGGAGCATTCCGAAGACCAGGCCGACCAGCGATGAGACGGCGAAGGCGATCACTATGGACCAGATGGAGATCGGGATTTTAATGTTCTCCACGAAGAACTGAACGCTTAGGGGGCCGGCTACTCCTACGATGATGCCGACTATTCCTCCAGTGAGGCTGATGAGCGTGGCTTCCAGAAGAAACTGAGTCTGGATCTCTCGGCGGGAGGCTCCGATCGCCATGCGCACTCCGATTTCGCGGGTCCGCTCGGTCACCGTTACCAGCATGATGTTCATGATGCCGATGCCGGAGATGGCGAGGGCGATGGTCGAGACGAGGATCAGAACCAGGCTGAGGATTTTGGAAATCGACTTCGCCGCTTCGAGGATGGCGTTGAGGTTCTCCACTTTGTACTTGGCGCCGGCACGATGGCGGGATTCGAGGAGTTGGTTTACCTGCGCGGTGAGGGGGGCTACGTCCTCAGGGCGCCTTACCTGGACGTACATGGGGTCGATGCGCTCGACGCGGATGAAGTACTGGAGCACGGTGATCGGGATCAGGACGGTTTCAGCGTTCAGTTCGGACTGGCCGAAGCTTTCCACCTTTTCCTTGAATGTTCCAATGACGGTGAACTGCAGACCGTGAATCTTGATGTTCTGGCCGATGGCCGCGCTCTGGCTTCCGTAGAGGCGTTTCGCGAGCTTCTCGGTGAGCAGGGCGACCTTCTGGCGAAGGCCGACGTCGTTGGGTTCGAGGAAGCGCCCGGCCAGGACCCGGAGGTTACGGACTGGCTGGTAATACTCGTCGGAGCCGAGCACGAGCAGACGCTCTTCTCGTCCCTCGATAAACATGGAGTCGATATTGCTTTCGATGCCGGTGGCGGCGACGATGCGGTTGCCGAACTGTTCGCGAACGGCTTCGATGTCGGCCATTTTAACGAAGTCGGCGTTCACTTCAGCGGAGGATTGCTGCGAGCCGACCTCGTAGGAAGCGAAGATCATGTTGGAGCCGACGCCCTCGATCTGTTCGAGGATGTAACTCTGGCTGGTGAGGGAGATGGTGACGACGAGGATGACGGACGCGGTGCCGATCATCATGCCAAGTCCGGTGAGAAGAGAGCGGACGGGGTTCTGCCGCAGGGCCTGAAGGCTGAAGCCGAGGGCTTCTCCAAAGTTCATGAGTTAGGCGCCCTGTGCCTTGCGAAGAAGCTTCTGTGCTTCTGAGCGCGGCGGGTCGTCAGGGGTGAGCGGCATGGTGAGGTACTTCTGGAGAAGTTCGCGGGCCGTCTTCAGGTCGCGATTGGCTTTGATGAGGGCTTCGGCGCGGGCGAAGATCACCTTCGGTTCTTCGGGTGCGAGCCGCTCGGCTTCGGTGAAGGTCTTGTCGCTCTCTTCGAAGCGGCCATGGCGGGCGAAGAAGCCGGCAAGGTCGATGAGGCGTCCGACTTCTTTGGGCGCGCGGGCGACGGCTTCGCGGAGTTGTTCCTCGGCCTTGCGATGTTCTTTTGAGGCTTCCGCGAGGCGCGCGCTGGCGAAGGCGGCTTCAGCGGTGCTGTTTTTGGAGATTACGGGCAGCAGATTGCGGGCTTTGTCATGACCGCCACCGACCATCCCGGGGGCCTCGATGTAGAACTCGAAAAGGTCATTGACTGCTTCGCTGTTTTTGGGGTCGAGCTTGACGGCGCGCTCGAAGGCCTCACGAGTCTTGTTGGCGAGGGGCAGGGCGTTCAGCGCGAAAGAGGTCTCGGCGCGGCGACCGTAAGCGCGGCCGAGCCAGGTCCAGCGCATCGAGTCGTTAGGGTCGAGCTGAACGGCTTTTTCGAGGACGTCGACGGCCTTCTTGTAGTCCGCGTCCATCAGGTAACAGCGGCCCATGAGCTCAAGGTTTCGGGGATCTTGCGGAAGGGTTTTGAGAACTGCGAGGGCACCGGGATAGTCGGTCTTGTTGTAGAGACTGAGGGCCTGCTCGTACGACGGCTGACCCGCGGCAAACAACACTACGGAAAAGACTACCCCTGCAAGAAATCCCCTCATAAACATTGTTACGTTTACACCCAGTATATCGGATGTTCTACTTACAGCTTTGGTTTCATGGGGTCGTGACGGAACAGACTTAAGAGCTCGACAAGGGCGATCCAGAGGTTGAGAACGCCGACGCCGCTGACGGCTCCGCGGAAGTAGGGATCGTTCCAGAGTTGACGCCAGGAGAGTTCGAATTCACCGCGTCCAAGGAGGGAGATGTTGTTGTCGGTCCACGCGTCGGTCCATGGATAGATCAGGAGGAAGAGGCCGATCTCAAAGCAGAAGACGACGAAGACGACAGCGGAGAACTTACGGAACCAACTGCCGGACGCAATGCGAGGGACGGCGGTCTGTTGCTGGACTTCCTGCGCGGGTGGGGGCTGTTCGGAGTCCATTGTGTCTGGGGGGAGGCGGGTCAGGCGGCGAACATCTCAATCTGGGTGCTGGCGAGGGGGGAGAAGAACGCGAGGTCGCTGACCGGGAAAAAGCTGAGGCGGTGCTGCGGGGTGGGGCCGTATTTGCGGAGTGCGGCGACGTGTTCCGGAGCATGGTAGCCCTTGTGGCTGGCGAGCCCGTACTCGGGGTAGAACTGGTCCCAGGTGCGCATCATCTGGTCACGATGAACTTTAGCCAGAATGGAGGCGGCAGCGATGGCGTGGCAGCGGGCATCGCCCTGAATGATGGGTTGCTGGGGGATGCGAATGTCGAGCGGGACCGCGTCGACGAGGACGAAATTGGGTTGGGTGGAGAGGGTTTCAAGGGCCATTTTCATGGCGAGGCGGGAAGCCTGGTAGATGTTGATGCGGTCGATGGTGGCGGCGTCCACGGCGGCTACAGACCAGGCGACGGCGCGTTCGCGAATGCGTTCGGCGAGGACTTCGCGGCGTTCGGCATCAAGTTGCTTACTGTCGTTGAGACCACGGACGGGGGCATCAGGGGAGAGGATAACAGCGCCGGCGACGACGGCACCAAAAAGAGAGCCGCGGCCGACTTCGTCGGCCCCGGCTATAAAACGATATCCGCGAGCACGCAACTCGGCTTCGAGGACGCCCTGGCACTTCCATTTCTTTTCGGAGTGCGGGGGCGTGCCTCGTGCCATGAGTGGAGTTTAGCTGGCTTTTGCAGCGCGGGCGGGCTGGGCGCGCTCTTTGAGGCGAGCCGCTTTACCCTTCAGACCGCGGATGAAGTAGATCTTGGAGCGACGGACCTTACCGGTGCGAACGAAATCGATGTGATCGACGACGCGGGCGCTGAGCGGGAAGATGCGTTCGACGCCGTGGCCGAAGCTGATCTTGCGAACCGTGATGGTTTCGCCCATGCCGGTGTTGTTGCGGGCAATGAGGACGCCTTCAAAGATCTGGAGACGTTCTTTGTCGCCTTCCTTGATTCTCACGTGGACGCGAATGGTGTCGCCGGTGCGAAACTCCGGGGTGTCGGTACGGACATGCTTCGCGATATATTTTGCTAACAACTGGTTCTGCATTTGAGGAAAACCTTGCCTGTGAAAGTAGTCGTGAATGAATCTGAATCTGACGCGCTAATCCTTTATAGTACTACAGTTGCACTCTTCCGCGACCGGTTGATTGCGCGTCTGGGCGGCCATTAAGCATCTGCACGAGGCGGTCGACCAGCGCGAGCGCGATATCGGCTTTGATGGTGACTGCGGTCGCGGCCTGTTCGACGGTGATGCCGTCCCACAATTTCAGCAGTTCGGGCTGATTTTCGGGCACATTGAGGCGTCCGAAGCCGATGAGGCCTTTGGCCATGTCGCGGAGGCTGACGGCGTCGGGTTCGGTGGCGGCGTTGCCGTGGAGTTCCAGATTCACGCCACTGGTGAAGTCAGACTGGAACCAGGAAGATTTCATCCCGGCGAAAAGTTTGGAGAAATCGATGCCGCCGCGCCCCCCGCCTTTGGGGAGAGTGCTCGCGAGAAAGCTGGCGAAACCGGTTGAGACGCCCCACAAGTGGGTGGCAGGCACGATGGTCCTGCCGAGGGCCAGAAGCGGCTGGGCTGCTTTGTGCGTGCCTTTGGTCCATTCGTCGAGCGCGGCTTCAACGGCTTTGAGTTGGCCCGCCGCGGCGAGGGTGCCGTCGAGGATGCAGAATCCCGCGGTTTGGTCGTTCCCGGTGGTGGTCCAGATGTTGTAGACGCCGTGACGGACGAGTTTGGCGTGGGCGGCGGGGTTGGCGGCGAGTTTGAAGCGGCCACGGGCAAGCAGGACGCTGCCGTCGGGAGTGGCGGCGTACAGGAGTTCGCGAACATCGCGGCGCGGGTCGAAGCCGGTTTCGGCGGCAAAGGCGTCGACTTGCGGCATGCGCTGCTGCTCGACGAGCTTTTTGTAGAAGGGGGTCGCCTTCATGCGGTCCATGTTGGCACCCACGAGGGAGGTGGTGCCGGGCGGAACCATGCGGACGAGGACGTTGTCGATTTTCGGCTGCGCGGCAACCGGCAAGGCGGCGAGTAAGAGGACGAGCGAACGCATCAGAAACTCCGTTTCTTGAACTGCCAGATGCCGAGCGAGAGGACGACGACGCCGAAACCGGCGGTGCTCCACACGGGCATCCAGCTCTCGACAGGTTGATTTAGAATGAGGTGCCTGATGATGACGCTGATTTCCGAAGTTTTGGGGAGGGTGTAGTAGAGGCCACGGAGCAACTGGCGGGACCATTCGGAGTCGAGAAGGCGCTCGATGGTGGTTTTCTGGGCGACGATGAGGCTGATGATGACCGTTGCGTAGGTCACCATGATGGCGACGGCGGCGGAATCCCAGACGACGCCGACGAGCACGATGATGGTGAGTAGAACGCTGAAGACGAAGACAGTGAGAAGGCTGGAAAGCAGGAAGTTGGGTCCCCAGAGGCCGGTTTTGATGCCGAAGATGATCCACGAGCCAACGACGAGGTAGAGGATGTTGGCGGCGACCACGAGGACGTTCCCGGCGAAGCGCCCGAGCAGGAGGTGGGTCCGGGAGACGGGCTTGGAGAGCAAGAGTTCGATCCGTCCGGGCTCGAAGACGGCGGAGACGAGGCCGGCGGAGGCGAAGATGGCCAGGCCCATGCCGAAGAAGTACATGGCCATCGCGATGACGCTTTGAGTCTGCTGGACGAGGTTCTGGACGTTCGTAGTGGGGAGGCTGTTGCCGAAAATAGAGACGGTGGCGAGGGCTCCGGCGACGACATCGACGCGCAGGATGAAGATGAGGAACAGGAGCAGGGCGGTGCAGCAGCCGAAGAAGCCCCAGAAGATCCGGCGGGCGAAGGCTTCGCGGAAGGTATCGCGGATCAGGGCAAGGGTCGCGTTCACGGCTTGAGGGTTCCTTGCGGTGGCTGCGGCTCGGAGATGGTCCGGATGAAGACCTCTTCGAGAGTGCTGCGCGTGGGGGCCAGAGATTCTAGTTCGATCTGGTTGGCGCGGAGGGTGTCGAGAGCCTTGTTGGCCTGCAGGCGGGTGTTGTAGAGCAGTTCCAGCGTGCCGTCGATGGCGGAGTGCGCTTTGGCGTCGGCCACGAGCTCAGAGCGCAGGAGTTCGGGAACATCGACAGCGGTGACGCGGTAGCCGCTGCCGCTGGTGAGGTCTCGGACGCTGCCTGTGAGGGACAGTTTGCCCTTCTGGATGATGGCGACTTCGCGGCAGAAGAGTTCGACTTCGGCGAGCAGGTGAGAGTTTAGGAAGATGGTGACGCCCTGCTGTTCGAGGCCCTGCAGAACTTCCCGAATCTGTTTGCGGCCGACCGGATCGACGCCGTCGCTGGGTTCGTCGAGGATCAGCAGGCGCGGAGCGTGGATCATGGCCTGACCGAGGCCGACGCGCTGGAGCATGCCTTTGGAGTATTTGCCGAG
>JAOAPO010000487.1 GCA_025462945.1 Bryobacterales bacterium | reverse complement strand
CCCGCCCAGAAGTAATCCAACGACACCGGCTGCCATTCCATTGTGGAAGAATGAAAAAACCGGGAGGTAGTCCCGGCGAACTTGGTCAAGCCTGATCCAGACTTCCCTGCGCTGGATGGCCAGCCTTGAGAATTTGGTCGGCGGCCCTGAAGATTCGATGTGCGGACTTCTCCGGTATCGTCGCGCCTATTAGCCAGTGCTGGATGTACCCCCGGCTGAACTCGTGGCCGCCGAGATTCAAGGACGCGCAGCAGATGAGGGCCACGCACTCCGCTTCAACTTCGCGGAGGTTCGTGGGGGTCACGTCGTCGTCATCCATACGTTCCAATTCATCCGTATGGCCGAGCACGACATGGGCCAGCTCATGGAAGAGAGTCCGGTGCGGTGCAAACGCGATCGGTGACACCGCCACCTGTCGTCGGAGTGCAAATCCCTGGCAGTTGCCGTTGGGATGTTCGAATCCGATGCGTTCGATGTCGAGAGAGGACAGGGCCCGTTCTTCCTGCCACTCCGGCAAGTCGGCGGGTTGATATTCCTCGCCCTCGGTTTGCGCGAGCACGAACCAGTGCGCCTTATAAAGAAACCTCGTGTACGACGCGGCGGGCGCATCGATGCGGTCATCAACGTCCGAGCTCTTCGCATTCGCCTTGCGTTTGACCGTCACCGGCATGCAGAGGGTCATTGCCTTCTCCCCCTTCTTGACGTGCCGACCCAGTTTCTTCCATCCCTGGAAGGTGTGAATCGGTCCAGGGGTGATCTTTCGACGCATGCATTCAAACATCGCCAGGAGCTGATTGCCGGTCGAGTAATTCCAAAAGCGGCGATACGCTTCAGAGATCGCGCCGGGCTTTGAGACGGCGTCGATGAGTAGCATCGACCAGTCCATCGGAGGCGGGGCTGGTGAGGACGTGATCTTGGACGCGCGCATGAAATCTCCTTGCCCCCAGCGGGGCGGTTAAAGTGTTTCGAAAGCGGATCGAAAGAACGTGAGAGGGAGAAGAAAGAACGACGTGTCTAAGGTCAGCAAAGCACGAAAGGCGATCGGAAGTCAACCGGGCAATTCCGCTGGTGACAGGCTGTCAGCAAGCGCGAAGTTCGCATGCCACCCCTTTTGAGTACTTTGCGAAGCGCGAGTCATCCGTAGCGCGCGATTAACTTCCCAGCTCCTTCCTAAGTTCGGCCTCGAGTTGGGCGAGCATGTGCTGAATCGTTTCCTCATCGAAACCCTTGCTGCGGAGGTCAAGCTCTGCCTTACGCAGTGCATCAGCCAATGCCGCCGCTTTTGCCGTTAGTGCCCGAGCCTTTTCGGCGATCAAACGAGCCTGTCGGTCTGCCTCGTCCTCCCGCGCGACCGGCGCCTGCGGCGCGGGGGGTGGCGGCTTTGGGGGCGGCGGTTCGATCACGAGCGTTTTTTGCCGGTTTGCCTGGGCGAGCGTCGGGATGACGATCTGGAAAAAGAATTCCTCCTCGCGTTCGACCCGTTGGCCGTTAAGTTTGACTTGAAACGCATAGTAGTATCTGACACCCCGCTGGATCTGGTCGGCGTGTTCGCCGCTAAACGCATGCTCACAGAAGATCTTCTCGCCGTTTCGGAAACCCGTCACCATGGGGAGAATGGGGCTATCGCGGTCCACACACCATTGGAGCAAGAGGCGGCCCTCGGCAATCGCATTGAATAGAACGTGCATCACGCGCCCCGTGCGCGCCTGATTCAGAAGTTTTTGATTGATTATCGCCGTCTGATCTGCTGCGCCCGACGCGGGGAGGGCATGGAGTTGGTGCTTTTCGAGCTCCCGCTTCGCGGCGGCCAAGAGAAGTTGGGCCTGCTCTCGCTGGCCCGAATGCTCTTGCGCCTGTTGGGCCAGTGCCACCTGATGCTTCGCTTCCAGCTCCAGGCGCTTCTTCTTCTCCTCTTCCTCTATCGCTGGCGCCGCCACGGAGGCGCCTACAAGAAGAAGTAGGAACATGGCGATGATGGCAATGAGGGCATAGAACAAGAAACCAAGAAACGAGAGCGATTCCTCTGAGGCCAAGATTACCATCCACATGGTCTCACCTCTTCTAGGGCGCGCACTACTTATTTCGACGCCGACCCTGAACGCGACATTCGCATCCGACGGCGCAGGAGGGTCCTTATCACACACACGCGCGGCTGCGGTCCGTTACCGCGTTTTTCTCAGTGGGTCTGCCGCCGCGAATTGTGTTGGTTGCGCTCAGCCCCCCCCAGCCAGCGACGAATCTTGTCCTCGACGGCGCGGCGGGGCGACGCGTACCGCTCGCGGGATCGGCTGACAAGGATTGCGCCCCGTCCGTAGTGGGTGGATAGCGGCGGCAGCGTCGTGCCGAGGAAAGCATCACCGTACCGACCATCCGACAGGAGCTTGACGCACACCCGGTGGTTGTCGAGCGTGCTGTACATGCTCGGATCGTAATGGCCGCCGAACTCGCGGGAGAGAATTGCCGCATCTTTCTCGCCTACTCGGAAGGCAATGAGGGTGCCGACGTTTCCGAATACCGCTTCGGCTACCCCTTCGGGAAGCTGATCGAGGTATTGATGCGCGAGCGTCAGGCAGAGGCGGTACTTGCGACTCTCCGACAAGATGGAAATGAACGCGTCAGTGGTGAAGTTCTGGAACTCGTCGATGACGAGGTGGAAATCCGTGCGCTGGTCTTCCGGCATGCCCGACCGTCCCATGGCGGCATGTTGGAATTGCGTCACGAGAAGTGCCCCCAAAAGGTTGGCCTTGTCCTCGCCAAGCAGACCTTTGGACAGGTTGGCGATAAAGATCTTCCGGTGATCGATAACGTAACGCACGTCAATGCGGCTTCGCACCTGCCCGAGGATGTTGCGGATGATCGGGCTCATTAACAGCTGGCCGACCTTGTTTTGAATTGGGCTAATCGCTTCGCGAAGGAAGCGCGGGTCATAGTGGGCAAACTCGTCGAGCCAGAACGCGCGAACGATCGGATCTTTCTCCTGACGATCTACCCACTCGCTATATGAGGCATCGACAAGGATCCGCGGCAATCCCTGCAGACTGGTGTTCTCTCATTCAAGAAGCGCGG
>JAOAPO010000459.1 GCA_025462945.1 Bryobacterales bacterium | reverse complement strand
TCGCGGAAACGATCCGGGAGACAAGCTCGTTGAAGGCCGGAAAATCTGATGGCTCAACAGCCAAATGATAGATCGAGTAAATTTCGCCTTGCATGTCTGCTCCTTCTGATTGACCCTGCCGGGCCGTACAGGCTCTGGCCTGGTCCCACTTGACCTTTTTCAAGTTATAACGTGATCACGCCCTTAATCATCAGAGGAAATGAACCTATGGGCCTAACAACTGATCAGATGCTTGATGGATCCACTACTGAACCGGCGCTACCAGACAGTACGGTGAGGCACCCACCGGCTACCGCCTCCCGGAGAGACGCGCCTCGTTCCGCTGCTCTTCGATAGCGACTACTTCACGCCGGCGGGCTCGATACTCTTCGCGAGGACGATGCGAGATCTGAAGCAGTTTCCCTGAGCCATGTAAAAGGCCCGCTCAGGATGTGCAGGGCGGGCCTTTTGTGTGTCTTGCAGCTTCGATCAGAACGTGTACTTCAGGCTGAGCTGCATTTGACGGCGCCCATCTTTGGTGGTGATGGTGCCGAAGGCGCTTGACGTCGGGTTGCTGTTGGGTGCTCCGCCATTGGCACCAGCCCAGTTGGGGTGGTTGAGCCAATTGAAGGCTTCGGCGCGAAACACGATGCCGTTTCGCTCGTTCAGCCGGAAGGTTTTGAACAAACCGAGGTTCCAGTTCTGGAAGCCGGCCCCGTAGTAGAGGTCGCGAGTCTGGTTGGCGAAAGTGCCGGCGGCGGGAACGGTGAAGATTTTGGCACCGCTCGCATCGACGGGGCTCAACCAGTAGTTCGGCGCGCCACCCGTGGAGAACTGTCTCGGGTAGTCCGGGCTGCCATTGACCTGCCAGGGCTGGTTCTGTGAGAAGCCGATGCCGGCATAATCGTTGCCGGTGGTCACACTGAAGGGGGTGCCGCTTTGGAACTGCGTCACGCCGGTAACCTGCCAGCCTCCGAGAGCCGTGCCGAGAGCGCCATTGGTCTTGCGGTAGGGCAATTGCCAGATCCAGTTGATGACGAGAATCTGCGGCGTATCGAAGCTCGAGGGTCCCCAGAAGTTCCGGTCGTCATAGCTGTTCCAGAGAATGTCACGCCGACCGGAGCTATTGTCATAGCTCTTTGACAGCGTGTAGGCGACGCCGAAGCTGAAGCCGCGAGTGAAGCGGCGATTCCAGCCGATGTTCAGCCCGTTGTACTTCGAGCGCGCGGCCATTTCGGCGATCTGGATCTGGTTGAAGCCTTTGTAAGGCACGAGGAAGTTGACGTTCGCGCCGCCCGGGCAGGCACCGTTGGGACAAGTGCCCACGGGCAGTTGATTCTCATTGCGAATGCGCTCGAGGTGCACACCAACGCGCCCCACGTACGATATTTCGATGTTGGAGGCAAACGGAAGTTCGCGCTGCACGGTCGCATTCCACTGCCATGAGGCGGGCAGCTTATACACAGGGTCCTGCGTTTGAATGAACTGGGTGGGGGTGCCACCGGACGCGGTGCCTGGGTTGTCGACGTTGCCGTTGGAGACGGCAACATAGCCCTGGAAGGGGAAGTTGCCGCCGAGGAACGTGGCGTCGCTGACGGCTGGGCGGTTCACGAAGCCGCCGAAGCCGGCGCGGACCACGGTCTTGCTGTCGGTCTGGTAGGCGATCCCGATGCGCGGAACGAAGTTGTTGGTCTTCCAGTCCGCATAGGTATCAGGCAAGCCGTGGAACAGAGTCTGGAGGACAGGATCGGTGGAGTTGGGGAAGCGGCCAATCCCTTCCTTCGGAATGCCGGAGCCGGGAATGACGATGCCGTTGTAGATGTTGCCGGAGCCGGGGACTATGGTGCCGGTGCGCGGGTCGATGGCAACGGCCTTCGAGGGATCGTAGAAGCGGGCATCGAAGACATCGTAGTTACCCCACAGTGCGCGATACGGTTGCAGAATGGTCTCGCGGACCCCGAGTTCGAGCTTTAGCTTCGAGGTGACTTTCCAGGAATCCTGGGCAAAGAACTCGAACATTTTGCTTCGCGAGATGGTGTAGTTGCGCGGGCCGATTTCAGCGTAGGTGGTAAAGCGACCGAGAGCAAGGTTGGCGATACCGGGATTGCTGTTGCCGGAAAACGTTGTGTCCTGGAAGTCGAAGCGCCCGTTCTGATTGTTGGCACCGCCGGGGGTGCCGGTGACGTTCACCTGATCGCGATCGTTCTGGCCAGCGATTTCATAGATGCCGCCGAACTTGAACGTATGGTTGCCGCGGATCCAGGTGACGTTATCGCTGTAACCGTAAATGGGCCCGCCGGAACGGGACGGGTACGGACCGAGGTCGAGCTGACCGAAACCGTTGATGTTGATGGTAGCCAGCTTGTTGGGCAGATCCTTGGCGGCGGCGCCGTAGAGGTACGGATAGTTAACGCCATAGTTAGTCCGGTCCCAGGCATTGCCGCGCAGCGTGATATCGACGTGATCGGCGCTCGCGCTGACCAAAGCTTCGTTGATCAGGCTGGGCGTAAAGACGTGGACATAGTTCAGCGAGGCGGTCTGGTTGGGGCGGTTCAACTGGTTCGCCGCCAGGGCGAAAGAGCCCTGAAAGGCATTCGCGACGAAGTAGTTGTAGTTGATCATGCGCAGGCGGAAGGTGTCTTTCTCGGTGGGCAGCACATCAGCCGAGATCGTGTCCTTGCGCGTGTTGTCTATCTCGTTGTTGGTGGTTATGTAGTTACTGGAGCCGAGCTGAAAACCCGGCGTGGGCAAAGGATAGGATCTTAGCAACGCAATGCCATTCGGGCTGAGCGCCGACGGTGGGATCACGTTGCCGGGATAAGGTGTACCCGAGGTGGGATCGGCCACGATGTACTGACGGTTGAAAAACGGGTTGGCGGAGAGCAGTTCACTGAAGTTACCCTGGCGCATCAAGAGGCTGGGAACCACGGCACCACCCGCGTTGTTGACCGGCTGAGTGCGATAGCGGACCCATTCCTGCCCAAAGAGGAAGAACAGCTTATTGCGATCTTTATTGAACTTACCCGGGATGTAGACAGGACCGCTGAAGTTATAGCCGAACTGGTTGTACTTGAGCGGCTGCGGCTGGCTGTTCAGCAGGGAAAGCGGCGCGATGTTGCGTGCCCAGGTATTGGCATCCATGGCGCTGTTACGGAAGAACTCGTAAGCGGAGCCGTGGAAGTCGCGGGACCCGCTCTTGGTAATTACGCGAATCTGGCCGCCGCCGGAACGGCCGTATTCCGCGTTGTAGTTGGCTGAAAGAACCTGAACCTCTTCCGTGGAATCTACGTCCGCCGCGCCGATGGAAGTGCCGTTGGAGCGTGTGCGGGTGGCGACCGCGCCGTCATAGAAGAAGACGTTGTCGTTCGGCCGCGAGCCGTTCATGGAGAAGCCGCCGTCGGTCAGGTTGAAGTTGAAGTTTGCCAGCGATGCGCTGGAACGGACACCCGGCTTCAGGGAAGCGAGAAGCACGGGGTTGCGCCCGTTCAGCATGAGGTTCTGGACCT
Source organism: Bryobacterales bacterium (assembly GCA_025462945.1). GTDB lineage: Bacteria > Acidobacteriota > Terriglobia > Bryobacterales > Bryobacteraceae > BOG-234. Next base: position 2,644 of record JAOAPO010000459.1, on the reverse strand, counting down.
GATACTGGTCGACGGTGGTGCCGAGTGTGGCGCTCTCCGTCTGAATTACAGCCGCATTGGCGGCGACGCTGACACTTTCGCTAATGGCCCCGACCTCGAGAGTGACGTCCACGCCGAGGGGCAGGTTGGCATCGAGGAGATTGCCGCTTTTTTCGTACTTCTTGAAACCCTCCTTCTGCACGGAGAGGGTGTAGCGACCCGCCGGGATGTTGGAAACGATGTAAACGCCGGTTTCGTTGGTGGTGGTTTGGCGCGAGATGCCGGTACCTTCATTGCGGATGGTGATCTGTGCCGCTGGCACGTTGCCGCCGGTTGAATCTTTTACATTGCCGGTGATGGTGGAAAGGTCCGACTGGGCCCAACCTGTTGCGGTTAGCACGAAGAGTGCGAACATCGCGGGCGCGATGCTCCGCTGTGAGCGTACGTAGCTCATAGAAACCCCTTTCTATGGATGAATGACCCGAAAAACTGAGAATATTATATAGCCGAAAGCGGCGGTAAATCCACTCTGAAAAGCATCGACGAGGGGCAGTCGGCGGCTGCCCTGTGCGATTGCGAACAGCGCAATGCTGGGTCTGCCGGACAGGCTCCTCATGACGCCGGGGCGTACTGCCTTTCGGCATCTTGCGGGCGACTGGACACTCCTGAATACCTGAGAAGTGCGCCGGGGGAACTATCACCGGTTGCGCGCGGTATATTTGTGAAATGCCTGTCTATTCCGCAAAATTACTATCGTGCCTGCTTCTTTCGGCCCTGCTGCCAGGTATAAGTGTGAAAGTGAATGCGCAGCCGCGGTATTCGGCACCGCCCCGTTCCGCCGCGCTTCTTAAAGGAATTTCGTTTTCCACGGGCAAGGAAACAGGCGCTCGATTCCGGGCACGCTTCGCGGAGTGCGACAGCCATGACACATGCGACACGAAGCCGCTGACGTTCGGCCGACATCCTCTCTCACGAACTATCTCTCGCAAATGCTGGGCTCTCCGGTTACTGACCAAACAGGTCTGACGGGTTCATTCAACTTCGCGCTCGAACCATCCGCCGCGCTGCTTGAGCCCGGGCAAAGCTGGAGCGACCGCGTGCGCGAGGCCGTTCTGGCGTTCGGGTTCAAACTCGAAACGAAGAATCTTCCCAGCGAAGTTACAGTGGTCGATCGCTGTGAGCGTCCCAGCGAGAACTAACTTCTCCCACTCTCTTACTGCAACGCAAAAATCGTGAAGGCCGAATGCGTCGGCAAGCAATTCGGCACTCAGTCCACCGGCCAGTAGCCTTCCCGAGTGCGCACCACCAGCTCCGGCCTGTCCCGGACCACCGCTCGAACCGTGTGGAACGCTCTGTCGGAGCCGCTTCTCGGTTGGAACGTTACCAGATATTGACGGTGCACCTCCTGCGCCACCAGCTGGACTGCCTCCTCCAGCGCGCCCTTTTTCAGGAAGTTCAGCGTCCGACCGCCGGTGGTCCTCGTGAAGACGCCTGAGAGATCGGGCTGCTGTAATCGAGCCAACTCGCCGATGGCATAAATCGCGCTGCCCGGACCGGCATCGAAAGGCGCGCCACGATCGTCCGGCTGACGGCACCCGGCGCACATGCCCTTCTTGATTCGCGTCGCCTCCGGCTTCAGATCCTCCATCGTTTTCGGCTTCACCGTGAACGGCTGCAGAAACGGCGACCACGTTAACCAATACACCGTCACATTGGTTCTCTGCGCCCGCGCCATTACCGCGGGCAGCGTTTGTTCGCTCGACCGATCACGCTTCTCCGCAATCACGAGCATGATCCGCCGCCGACCAGCGGGTCGCTTCTCCAGCATCGCCAGCCCGTACTCGAGAGCATCGAGAATATGCGCGCCGTCGCCCTCTTTCCGGAGCATCCGAAGAGACCCTGTCACCTTGTCGGAATCGCCAGTGAAATCCTGGTGAAGCCGGATGTCGTCGCTAAACGAGATCATCGCTGTCTCGCCGCCATGCGCCGCCAGCAATTGCGAGAACAGGATGCCGCTGCTGCCCAGTTTGTCGATCACGGCCCCGGAGTTCGCGCTGGCCTGAACCGCCACCACCAGCGAGATCGGGTACTCGCTCCAGTCAAGCTGTATCTTCTGCGGCACATTGTTGTCATAGAGGATCAGATCTTCCGAAGTGAGTCCATCGACGTAGTGACCCTTCCCATCCACCACCGAAACGGGCGCCAGCACAAGCGGCACGTTACTTGTGAACTGCGCGGGGCTCGTGCATACAGCGATAAACGCCATTGCCGTGAGACGCATGGCGCACGTGATCGCAATCAGAGCGCCATCACTACTGCAAGGCGAACTCGCACCGAGCGCGCCAAAGAAAATGTCGAAGAGAACGACGGTACCGGCAACACGTTCAAAGCAACCGCGAAGCCAGTCCTGATCGAGACCGCCGTCGTCAGCGCGACCACCATGATCTTCTCCATCATCGTGTCGCTCACCAACCGCCTGACCACCAACCTGCAATATCGGTCGATCCTCTACCCGCCCTTCCTGCTGGGCATCATGGCTGGCGGCTCGATGATCTACTGCCGCAGAACCCCGAACAACATTGGAAGGCGCTGTTCGGGAGCCAAGCACATTTACTGGTGATCAGGCGCTGAAACGCAGTTTTAGTACGGGATACGAGTGGGTGGC
>JAOAPO010000425.1 GCA_025462945.1 Bryobacterales bacterium | reverse complement strand
CTCCTCAATATGGTTGTCATAGCTTTCCTCTTCTTTCCTGCTCCGAAACCCAGCCTGAATCACGCGGATCATCGCTGCCTCGCGCTTTCCTGTCTATATCAGCATCGCTGGTTCTGCTCTTTCCGCGGCATCCGACGGGCCGGAAGTGCGGCGTCTGCTATGTGCCTATAACACTTGCAATTTCAATGGTTTATGTTTTTGCTTCGTTCTACAGCGCGATGTCGTGTGTGCCTAAAAAAGCGATTTGCAGCGATAATGAGACACGGTGGACGGGAATCAAATCGTATCGCTTGGCCGGTGCTGTCGATGCAGCCCAGGCCCCCGAGCTGATTAGAGGCCTTCGTCGGCCGAACGGGATACCGTGCCCTGACCTCATGCTGCTGGATCTGAACACTTACCCAGACTACATGCGGCGGATGTGCTGGCGGATTCTCGCCGCCGCGATATTGCGCCGCGACTCCCGCGATCTTATGGGTCTTCTTCGCGCTTGGCTGCGGATCGGGCCCGCGTGGAGTTGTTGGGCATCACCCACTATTTCCAGAAGCCCCTCGGACCTGGACGCGTTCATGGCGCTCGGCGATATCTCAGTTCGTGATGGTCACTCCATCGCCTTCTCGCAACGTGGCGTTCCCGGCTCGGTCTCAATCTCGCCGTCTGCGGCCGTAGCACTGGCTGGCGTGCCACGGGATACATGCAAGCACGTTTTATGAACATCATCGCTGATCCTTCTGTCCGCCGTCTCCGTTGTCGCTCGCAAGCCCGGCGATCCGATCACGCGCAATTACACGGCCTTGGGCAACTTGATGTGAAACGCGGAAACCGGGGTTCCCGTCAGCACTGCGGTGGGAGTGAATCGCGCGTGGGCCGTGGAGATAGCTAACGATATTCCTAGATATCAGGCTAGGCAACATCAGCACTGGCCATCGACGTCGGCAGTGTACTGCTGGCGCCTTGATAGTCACCGCATCCCTTGGGACATCAAACTTAGGCACAACCGGCACGAAGACAGCCAGCCCTCCACGTCGCTTGGGCACACGTGGAATCATAGGCTACGGGTTGTCGCTTGTAAGCGGAACAGTTGTGCCGGAGTCGCCATGCATTTGCCGGCGAGTTCGTGGAACGCCGCCGGGTCTTCATTCACTCGATTTTGCGAGGACTATGAGCGACAATGTGAGATCTCTAGGAATCGGTTTTTGCATTCATGATCACGGAATTGTGGGCTGGGGCGGCGCTGCGAGGTTAATAACGATCTGCAAGGTAGCCTCATGAAAATGCGCGACAACTTCCCAGCAGCCTAACGCGGGAACGTAAAACTCCGACGTTATGAAGGGACCTTTGCTATCCCAAGCCGTACGTGCAACATCGAATCTTAGGGGTCCGGAGGTAGCATCGAGTCGCCTGCCCGTAATGGTGAGCGCGCTTCCGCCTCCGTCTTTGCGCAGGTCGAAAGTGTTCGTGCCCCAGACGATTTTCGGGATACGGTAGCCGTTCTCTCGGCGCTGGGTTAGCCCCCAGTTTCCGGGAAATACTGTGAACAGCTTTTCATCCCCGAACAATCTGGCTCCGTAGCCGGCAAACGTACCGGTGGGCTCGAATTTCACAGGCGCCGCTTTGGTGACCGGACAGTCGAAACTGTCCTGCGCTATGCACGGCAGGAAGCCTCCAACCACCCCTATACCCAAAGAGGCGATCCGGAACATCAGGCGTCGGCGAATCCAAGTAAGCACCGTTTCTTTCCTCACCCATACAAGTGTAAGTGGACTCGAGTCGGAAACAATCCGATAGGTGACGTGCGCGGGCGGGTTACTCTCCCAAATAACGAAGCAAGCCCCGGGGCACAGATCGTCTTCTAGCTTTGTGAACTGCCTGGAGGATCGCCTTTCAGAAGACGCTGAAACTGGCTTCCAGATCCGCGCCTCTCAGGCGGTCCAACCACGCCGTGTTGCGAACCGGCCCGCCTCACGGCTACCGAAACCGGCGACTAACAGTAACCTCCATCCTCCGTTCCCCATCTCTACAAGCCGCGTGGGACATGCGCAATCCGCTTCGTGTGGCTCAGGCTCGACACGGCCCACGCCTACGCCGAGGCAGCAATTTGAGACGTTGAAGTCACCGGATGCCACAGCTTAGTTCGGCGCCACTTGGCTCACTCTTGCGTTCTCGATCAGTGGGCGCGCCAGCACTTCCCATTCGTCGCGCGAATGGAACCACTGACCTTCGATGCCGCGCGTGATCAGCCAAGTGTTGTCTCGGTAATGAGAATCTTCCTTGCCGGGGACGTACACGAATCCCTCATTCGTGAGGGGATCGATTCCGTAGCGAACCACGTAAATTCCGGGATTGCTTCGCGTCGTCACGAAAGAGACTTCGTACATTCGCAGGTTGGCTGGTGGAAGTACGGGACCGCGCTGCGGGTCCACGCTCAGGGTACCTGTCCACACGTTGAATCTGGCCGCTGCACGCTGATCAGAGATCTCGATCGGGGCTGAAAGGTCGCGTCCCGTTATCACTATCCGAAGGGTGTCACCCTTGGCAAGAAGCATTAGAGGTACGGCGAAGAGCACGGCGCGAAAGGTTCGGCTGGCGGGAAGACGCTTCATAACGCACCTCATTCGGCACTCTCATCTTACTTCCAATCTCGAGGTTGCTCCAGAAGCACTCAAATGCAAGCCGGGCCGTTCTGTGTTTGCGCTCCGTCGGCCGGTCGCATACCGCTTGAACGCCATATCTACTTTCAGCAAAGATTCCACTCTGTTCCTTGCACGAAACCTCAAAATAACTCAGGTAGCCACGGGCGAGCCAATTCACCGGATGCACGTCCCGCAGTGCCTGAAGTCCCTCCATGAGGGGCCGGTTGCGTCGAGGAGTGAGCACTGCTTTCTCTTCCCGAGGGAGGCTCATGCCTCCCGACAAACCGCGCGCAGGAAGCAAGGCGGCGCTTGCCGCACTGCGTAGCGGACCCATTGTTTTCGAGCACGGTTGTGGCACCAGACCGCTCAGACCGGCGGATCCGAAGAAGAGAACTTCCCGATCGTGAACTTCACAGACCTGTCGAGCGCGGGCAGCGTCGGTCACTAGGTGGTGACGCCGTTCTCCGGGCACAAGCAAGGTTCGTATGGTGTAAACAGTCTGCGCGAGGCCAGGACAGATTCCGTGAAGCTGGCCAGCTTTCCGTATTTGCCCTCAACCATTGCACGCTGTTGCACGCAAACTCTCGAAAAAAGAGATGTTCATGAGGAACCTTCATTAGATATTTCTGCTCTGCACGTCGACCCGCGTGACCTAACGGTACGGCTGCTGCGGGACCGGCGAGAACTCGGCCGATGATGGCGAACACTCGGCACAAATCACCAGCCTCCAACGGGGCGCCCTACTCGGGAACGGTTTGTGAAAGCGTGAAGTTGACGTCGACCGTTGTCACCACCTCAACCGCGTTGCCGTTGAGGAGCGTGGGTTCATAGACCCATTGCCGTACAGCTTCCATAGCGGCCTGGGCCAGGAGGGGGCGGCCGCTTGTAAGCCGGATACTGATGACGTGCCCATCCTTGCCGATGACCGCGTCAAATCTGACGACGCCCTGGACACGAGCTGCCTTCGCAAGCGCAGGATAGGCTGGGGTGATGTGGGTAAGTAGTTTCGCCTGAGTAACATTGCCTTCCACCCGGATTGCCCCGGCGGGGGGCGTGAATGGTCGCGGTGCTGGTTGCGGTGCAAAAGTGGCCAATCGATCACCGGGAACGGTAATCAGGAGCCTCACTTCGGCGGCGCCGGTGAGCATAACCCCGAGGGCGAGATGCTCATCGACTTTTCGGACGGCCTCCCTGACCCGCGACGAGAGTTCCGGTGTGAACGGCTCGCCAACGCGCGCCGGGATAGTGGCCAGCAATTCCTGTTTCACTGAATCCGAAAGGCCAACGATTTCGATGCCCACCAGAGTTCGTGCCTGTGGGATGAAGAATTCGGAACGTTGTCGCGGACTCCGCTTGTGGCCCGGACCTGCTCTATAGCGCTACCCCGGAAAGTGACCGAAACCTGGCGAAGTGACCCAGCACCGGGCGCGAAATGCCAGTTCAGGACGGACTGCAACACGGCCTTGCGCAGTTCTTCCGGACCGGACAGCACCGATGCATCGATCACGTTACCTCTCTGATCCACTTTGAGTTGCATGACCACCGTTCCGCTGATATTCACCCCTGGACCGGCGACGGGCGTCCGGTGAAGCAGCGCGGCGCCCGCGGTGTCGACCGTAATTCCGGGCGCGTCCACCTCGAGTTGTGGAGCCGCATTCAGCGGCACGGTATTGGTGATCAGCCAGCATACTGCCGCGAGCGCGGTGGTGGCGGCAAAGACCGTAGAGATGTAACGGGTGCGGGACATAGAGACCCCTTTCAGAATGCTGGAAATGCGGTGGTGCAGGTGGTGACGGCGCATGAACCCCGGGGCCACTGTGGAGAACGGCCCTCCTCCGACGCTGGCAAAGCAGAGGAGCGCATCCACGTACTCATCCTTAGTCCGAGTGAAGAGGATGACGTCGGCATCCACGACCTCCTCACGAGTCAGCCGTATCTCGGCGGTGAGCCACCAGATTGCGGGATGGAACCAGAGCAGCGATCGGACGAACTCTTCTCCCAACATCCAAATCCAGTCTTTGCGGCGGACGTGGAGAATCTCGTGGCAGAGGACCGCGTCCTGTTGCGTAGCGGGTAATTCACGAAACGAACGCGGCAACAGAATGACCGGGTGCAGGATGCCGAAGGTAACGGGAGCGCTCACCGAAGGACACTCCCGAAGATCTGCCTCGGCCCTCCAGACTTTTGCGGCCCACGACGAGCCGGGCGGGATCTTTACCGAGATTCGGCGGTACCGACGAAGCCGGGAGAGACCTGCAATGACCCAGACCAACCGTACAGCGATGCCGAGAGCCAGGATCGCGAGGACCGAGCTCGTGGGGTCCAGCGCATGGCTGGCAAGCCGGGTTGCGACCGTGGTGACGCTGACACCCGCGTAACCTCTGAGCCGACAGCGACGATGTCCCGGTGCCACGGCGTTGTTACGGGCAGCAGCAGAGCCAGGGCGAGGACCATCTGTAGCCACATCAGCCGCAGGCTCGGTGGATTCATGCGGAAGAGCCGCGGAGCGATCCCGCCGACCAGAAGCACGGCGCAGACCTGCAGCGACCAAACGAGAATATTCCCAACGATCAGATCGTTGTTCATTTCTTCCCCGTTGGTTCGGAACGCACTTTGGCGATTTGAGCGAGTTCTTCGCGCGTGATGTGTTTCTGATCCACCAGATGCGCGAGCAGCGGCGCGGCAGACCCGTCGAACACCCGATTCAGGAATTCCGTGACCATACTGCCGACCACCTTGAGGCGCGATTCGGACGGCTGGTAGACGTGGGCTTTATCTTCCGCGGAACGTTTGAGGTGGCCCTTCTGCTCGAGAACCTTCATCATCGTCATCACCGTGGTGTAGGCGATCTTGCGCTCCTTGAGGAGTTCCTCGTACACGTCGCGCACCGTGGCGCGCTCCAAACGCCACACGATCTTCATGATTTCCAGTTCGTTGCCGGTAAGAGTGATGCTTCGCGGCCGCATACTAATTAATTAGTATGCAAGAACCTGGAAGTCAAGCGATAAGTTTCGGGTCGGGCAGGAACCTGGGCGACGAACCACGATTTCAGGTCGACGCGAAGCTTTCGAGTCTTTTGGAGCGCAGATTCGTTGGTGGCGGCGAGTTCGCGGCCGCTTGTACGTCGTCGCCGATGGAAACTTCGTCCTCGGGGTGTTCGGCGACGGGTCGTCCACGGCTTTTTAGCGACCGCAGATGAATAGAAGTTGGTCGCTGTCCAGATATTCGCAGGCGACCTGCCGGGTGAAACCTACGGCTTTGCGCCGAGAGCAGAAGCACCTTGGCTGGCACTTCTCCGCGTATCGGGAATGATGTGTCCCGTTCTCGTCCATTGCAACAGCCCGTAACACGACTGGAAAGAGGTCGTCTGGCGCGCTGTTGCTCTGCCGGAGCTCCCTAGAATCAGTTTGGCGTCGGATTCAAGTTCGCGCGATCAACCTTAACAATCTGTATCTGAGCTTCTACAGGCTTGAGAAGCAAGCCAACGTCTCGTAGTGCTGTAAACAGGGAAGGGGCAGAATCCGTCTCCACCGCGTCAGGCGCAGCATACTGAAGATCAACTACATAAATGCCCGGAAGACCAGTCGTGTCGACAACCGGCCGATGCAGTTCGCGGGACAGACCAGCGGCCAGGCGCGTCATGCTGGTTCCCGACGTTCTGATATGACCACGAGCAAAACTAATCATTCTCGGAGCCTGAGCACTGGACCGTTGCAGTTTCAAGCCGCGCTTTCCCGACATGAGGTGGTAAGCAGCCATCTTCCTAAATTCATGGTGCAACTCAACATCGAACCGCTCACGAAGCAACCTCCGAACCATGAGCCTAACCTGCAGAGCCGTCACATCAGAGCCCGCGGTAGCCTCAATGTCAAAGGTCAGAGAGCTCGATTTGAGCTGATCTGGTTCTGAGATCTGGTATTCCTCCAGGTCATAAGCCCATCTGATCAGTTCGTCGATGTTCGAGTTGACGGCACGAAACCGTCCCTTACAATCTTCTGATCCGAGAACGAGTACCCTTCTGGCGTTAGAGGGTGGGAGCTCGGCTTTACGCTTGCCACGTCGAACGATGGGAGGTCGCTTGATGCTTGCTGCCCTGTGATGAGACCACTGGCTGTCAACCATAGCAGAACAAGAATGATTTGAACCCTCTTGATGTAATCAAACATTTGGGCGTCCTGCACAGCCTACCACGCATCAACGGCGTAGTGTTCTACTGTCTCTCCTGGGAAGTCCGCTTATCGGAAACTGAGTCGAACCAAATGGGCGATGCGCCCGAACCGCCTTAGCGCGCATGGATAGTAGATCTGCCTGCCGTCAGATCGCGTGCTTGAAGCAGATGCTGAATCGCTGGCGTGTAGCCGGTCCGCAGGGTCGTTCGATGGTCGCCTGCAGACGTTCGCGCCCGCTTTGCTGGGGCAGCTTTTCTCAGATCCTACCATTTGCCTGCTTCCCCGTCTGTTTCCCGCGAGAAGAGTTGAATCGCAACCACGCCGAAGGTTCTTGGTTTCAAGATCCTCCCCTTGAGTTAACAGCGCGTGGAGAACTGAGGCCACCGTGGATTCGACAAAGGCGTGTCTAAATCTGTGTGCCTCTCCGGGAGCCAAATCCTGAAGTTGCTATTTCCTGCAGAGCTTGTTTGTTGACACCATGAGCCGGCCCTAAGCTCAAGTGGTGGCGTTTTGACGCTCGCGGATCTCTCGGTTGTTTCGAGAGTTCGACTTACCGGGACAGAGTCACCTCTCTTGAGCTTTAACGAGGGCCATTCCTGGCCATCCCGATTCCGTTCCGAGCAGGCTATCACCACGTCAACGCTGAAAGAGGCGGTCTTTTCCGGGTGTCCGTTTCTCCCAGCCCGCACGCTCCAACTCGGGTATTTGCGATTCTTCTTCAGGGAATCCCAAACACAAATACGCAACAAGGCGCCATCCATCATCCACGGCCAGAATTGCGCCGACGCGCGCCGGGTCGAGAATCGAGACCCATCCCATTCCCACGCCGTGAGCACGCGCCGCGAGCCAGAGCGTTGTAATCGCGGCAACGACGGAGTACTCCGCCATCTCCGGCATAGTACGACGACCCAGCCCAGACCCCTTTGAAGTTCCGCTCTCGACGAAAACTGCGAGATGCGCCGGAGCGTGATCGAGCCCCGCCAGCTTAAGCCGCGCATACAGTTCCGCCTGTTCGCCCGAGTACCCTGCGAGAGCCTCTCTGTTCGCTCTTTCGAATTCCGTCTGGATCGAGGAGCGGGTGTCCTTTGATATCACCTGGACAAACCGCCACGGCTCGCTTAGACCAACGGAAGGTGCCATACAGGCGAGACTAATTAGTTCCTCCAGCAAACCCTCTGGCAAAGGAGCCGGTAAGAACTTCCGGACGTCTCTCCGGCAGATAAGCAATTGCCGAAACTGCTGGCGGAAATCTTCGGTGAATTCAGGGCGCAGCGGCACTGGAAGCAAGTATGAAGTACGCGCGGGTGTCCGGATTCTCCAGGGTTGTGACTGCTGCCCTGTGGCTGGGGTACAGGAGCAAGTCAGCTCGGTGACTAAAAGTTGTGCAGGAACGATCTCAGAATGTGTATCCGATGCCAGTAACGAACGTCGCGCGCGACGCCAGCCAGCCTTGTTCGTGATAGGTCTGGTTGAGGGCGTTATCGATTTTCGTGTAGAGGCGCGCAGTGCCCTTTTCCCCGTCCCAAAAACGGTAACCGAACATCAGGCCCGTGTTCGTGTAGCCGTTGAATTTATACGCGCGCGACCTGCCGGCGGCGAAGAGGGATGAGTAGTGACTTCCGCCATGGAACACTGTCATGGTGGTGTCCAGTCGTTTGCCCCAGCGCTGCGTGGCGGCCAGTGTTG
>JAOAPO010000421.1 GCA_025462945.1 Bryobacterales bacterium | reverse complement strand
TCGACTACAGCACGCTGGAAGGCGCGCTGCGCGACGACCTGGACCCGAAGGCGGCGCGCGCGATGGCGGTGCTGGACCCGGTGAAGCTGGTGATCACGAACTGGGACGCGCTGATGGGCGCCGGCTTCCTCGACACCTGCTCGGCTCCGATCAACCCGCGCGATCCCGACTCCGGCAAGCGCGAGTTCAAGTTCGGCAAGGAGCTGTGGATCGAAAAAAGCGATTACGAGCAAGTGCCGCCCAAGGGCTACAACCGCCTGTTCCCCGGCAACAAGGTGCGCCTCAAGTACGGCCACGTCATCACCTGCACCGGCGCGACGAAAGATGCGAACGGGAACGTGGTTGAAGTCCAGGCGGAGTTGATTCCGGACACGAAGAGCGGAACGCCGGGCAGCGACGCGGTGAAGGTGAAGGGCGTGATCACCTGGGTCGGCGCAGCGGATGCGGTGAAGGCCGAAGTGCGTTTATACGACCGGCTGTTTGCGGTGGCGCAGCCGGATACGACGGACAAGGACTTCCTGGAAGAAATCAATCCGGACAGCCTGAAAGTGGTGACGGCGTACGTGGAGCCGGCGCTGGCGAAGGCGAAGGGCGACGACAGGTTCCAGTTCGAACGGCACGGGTACTTTGTGGCGGACCGGAAAGATCATGCCGAGGGGAAACCGGTGTTCAACAGGGCGACGGGGATGAAGGATTCCTGGGGCAAGTAGGACCTGTGCGGCTTGCCACGTCCCCATCGCTGCAACACAATCCGTCTCATGCGTCCCTCCGAAGCACTGAACCTGCACCGCACGCGAATCCGTGAGATTGCATTGAGTCATCGCGTGAGCGACGTGCGCGTGTTCGGTTCGGCCGTGCGTGGCGATGATGAACAGGGCAGTGACCTCGACCTGCTCGTCGAGCCAACGGCGCAGACAACCTTGTTCGACATTGGCGCGATCCGCTTCGAGCTGAAGCAACTGCTGGGCATGGATATCGACGTGCTCACCCCAGACGCGTTGCCTGAAAAATTCCGCGCCCAGGTTTTGAAAGAGGCCCAGCCGGTATGACTCGGGCCGACCCCGCTGCGGGTGCACGACTACATGGAACATATCACCCAAGCTATCGCGAACATTCGCGACTACACCGCCGGTATGGACGCCGCGGCCTATCTGACGGACAGGAAGACGCAAGACGCGGTCATTCGAAATTTCGAAGTGATCGGCGAAGCCTGCAATAACATCACAAAGCGTCACCAGGAGTTTGCAGCCAGCCATCCTGAGATCCCCTGGAATTTTGCATACGAGATGCGCAATGCTCTGGCTCACGGCTATTTCAAAATCGACCAGAGTATTGTCTGGCGGACCATTCAGGATGACTTGCCCGACTTGATCAAGGCGCTGCACTCGGTTCTGAATCCCTTGCCTCCAGTCTGACCTCAATGGGAATCAGCCTCGTTGTTGCGGTAACAGACAGCGATTGGTTCAACCTGCTGCGCAGGCAGCCCTTGTTGACGGAGGTCAACTTCTGGGCACCATCGGATAAGAATTTTCGGGCGTTGCAACCGGGCGAGTTGTTTCTTTTCAAACTACATGCTCCTATCAATAAGATCGTCGGCGGCGGCATCTTCGCCTATGCCACAAGCCTTCCCCTCAGCTTGGCATGGGAGTCGTTCACTATCGCGAACGGTGCCAACACGCTCACAGAAATGCGAAGGCGAATTGCCGGGTACCGTCGTGCCGGTGCAGATGATCGAAGCGACTTTCCCATTGGGTGCAGGATCCTGACCCAGCCGTTCTTTTTCGATGAACATGATTGGTTGCCGATGCCACAGAGTTGGTCGGACAGCATTGTTTCCCTCAAGACATTCACCACTGGCACGGAAGAGGGTCTTGGTCTATGGGAAGCAGTGACGATGCGGTTGGCAGCAGCAGCGCCGCTGGCAGCTGAGCCGGGCCAGAGATTCGGCGCTCCAACACTTATTCGTCCACGTTTGGGTCAAGGAGGCTTCCGGATTGTCGTAACCGATGAATATCAACGCCGATGCGCTATCACCGGCGAGAAAACATTGCCGGCACTCGATGCGGCTCACATCCAGCCGTATGGAGAGGGCGGTGGACACGCACCATCGAACGGTATTCTTTTGCGACGCGACATCCACAGCCTGTTCGATGCCGGCTACGTCACAATTACGCCGAATCTCCGTTTTGAAGTCAGTAGCAAAATTCGCGAAGAATTCGAGAACGGGCGACACTACTACGCATTGCACGGTCAGCCTATCTCGGTTCCGCGAACAATCACCCATCACCCTGACGTAACTGCATTGCGCTGGCACAACGAAAGTGTGTACAAGGGCTAAAGAATGGATGCCTGAGCGGCATCACAGAAAACCGTCCGGTGCGGTCGGGCCTAAAAATCGATGGCTTCCACCGTCCTACCGATAAAACGCCTCCACCGCCCCCTTGATCTTGATCAGCAGCGGCTTGCCCTTGCGGTCAACGGTCTTGCCGGCGGGCACCTTCACCCAGCCTTCGCTGATGCAGTACTCCTCCACGTCGTGGCGCTCCTTGCCGTTGAAGCGGATGCCGATGTCGTGCTCGAAGATCGCGGCCACGTGATGCGGGCTGCGCGGGTCCACTGAGAGGTGGTCGG
>JAOAPO010000414.1 GCA_025462945.1 Bryobacterales bacterium | reverse complement strand
GGTTAAGGAAGCCTTTTCATCTCTCTGGAGCAGCGGGCAGGTCGAAAGGCAAGTCCACCGGTTAGCTCATCAAGACGCAGATGAACGGTCGCGCCGCCCTCCCACGCCTCAGACGACTACTGCCGTTTCCACTTCCAGAAAACCGGCGGGCACCATGATCAGCATCAGAGGTGCGGGAGAGCCAGCCAACTAACAATCGTACATCTGCGCCTCTTAGGGTTCTGCAGCATATAAACCCAGTCATCGGACCGGAAGCTGCCAAGGGAGTGACGAGTCGACAGAGGGGGCACTCGGAGTTTGGTTCAAGAGTTTAGGTCGCAGGAACTCAACTCAAGGCCACTGGGCATCAGATCGGCGTCAGGTCCGGATCTCAGTACGCGCTTGACTACTTTGTGCCTCTGCAGGATTACTGGGTGCCTCTGCAGGCGGGACGGGTCTGAGAAGATCGCGAGCGTTAGGTTTGCGCCGGCAAGCGCTATCTCACCACGACCGGATGGATACCCCAGTCGAAGCGAGCGCGGCGGACGCCAAGATTATAGTTTCCCTGCGCCAAATTGGAGAGGTCGAGCTTGACCTTCAGAATGGTGTCACCATCGACCACGCGAGCCTTGCCCGATGCTCCCTGAAGTCGGCGGCCATCTGGGGCAAGAACCTCGACCTCGTACTCTCCGTCGTCACTACCGAAAGGCAGGGTGATTATGAGATCCAGCTTTTCGCGCGGCAGTTGTCTCGGTTCTGATTTGCCTGCTCCGGCCTGCGCGCCTTCTGCACCTCGCACTACGGAATCATCTCTCAAGCTGTATTCAGCAGCGACGTAGCCGTCCGCCGACTGGCCGTGAAATAGACGTCCGCGCTGGACGTAGGCCACGGTCCCCAATGCCAGCACGACGGTAGCTGCCGCAGTGAGGACGAGTCGCCTCCGATTCATCGCGGTCCCGGCCTCAGCTCGAAAGCGGGCGAACTCCGTGAAGCACGGGGAACAGTGCGTGACATGATCCAGCCGAGGATCACGGACGGAGACAGAGCCACGGTCTGTGGCTAGAGTCCGCAGGAATTCAGTGCCCGGACAGCCGACCCGATCTGGGTTCGGAAAATCACGAAGCGCCGCCTGCTCGAATGCGTCGAGCAGCTGCCGTTCGAGATGCGGCGGAAGTTTTTCCTCATCCATGAGCAACGATATTGTCGCTCATCGTTCATGCCGACCGAAGAGACGTCTGAGAGCTTCCTTTGCGCCTCGCCTCGCGCGCATGTTCAGGGTGTCTGCCGCAACTCCGGTTTCGTCCCCAATCTCCTCGAAGGAGAAGCCGAGCATGCGGCGTTCCCAAAGCCAACGTGCATCTCGAGGGATCGCTGCCAAAAGTTCGCGCCGGTAGATTTCACCGGTTATCTCTTCTTCCTCACTCTGCGCTCCGTGAGTTGACGCCAGATATTCGAGCAGGGCCGGCTTGGTATTAACAAGACGTACCGCTCCCGAAATCGCTTCATCAACCAAGGCAATATAGGTGCGGAACAGATATCCGGCTGCGCTTTTCACGTGCGCTTTCTTTTTTGCCTTCGACGCTCTGAATACTGCTGCTTCGAGTAGCTCCGCTCGCGTCACCTCGTCGGTCAGCTCGTCTGCACGGTACCTGAGAAACTGCTCCTGATTTTGGTAGGCGGCCTCAGCGAAGAGCGGGTCGGCGATGGCTCCCTGCGGGTCAGTCGGCGGAATCCATATCGCACTTTGTGAGCCAAAAGGATGCCCGCAATCTGGGGCTAGAGGCGTGGCGGACATAAGCGTTATGAGCGAGAAACTCGACACCAGAATAGCGTAGGCGAGCGTCCCCCAACACAACATGTCTAAACTTTTTTGTCGGATTTTTTCCAAAAAAGCCTTCTTAGTTATTGAGGAGCGAGTACACGCGCAAGTCGCTGTGATTCATCGCACTCTCAGGAGATTCTACTTATGAAACACACCGAACTGACGCTGGGTTCCCGGCTTCCAAGGCGACTGCGTGCGCCACGCACTTTCGTACTTCTGGCGGCGCTGGCTATTTGCGCAGCACCCGTTTTTGCACAAGTGGGAGGTGGCGGGTCACCGTTCGATTCCACCCTGAACGCCCTGCTCACGTTCGCTCAGGGAACGTTCGCGAAGATAGCGGCGATCCTCGCCGTGATCTTTGGCGGATGGCAAGTAGTAGGAGGCGACGGCCAGGGCAAACGTGCGATTGGCGGGCTGGTTATTGGGGTCGGGTTGATGGTGTATGCGGCGCCGCTCATCACCTGGTTGTTCCCATGATGAATACCCAAAGGACGAGCCCGACCTACCGCGCAATAAACAAGCCGTTGACGGTTGGTGGTGTAGAAAGACGGATGTTCGGACTCGCCATGCTTGGTGGCTTGCTCGTGTTGATCGCCTTCGGGATGACGGGAGCGGCGATCACATTTACCCTGTTGTTTTTCGCTGCCCGGTGGGCAACAAGGGAAGACGACCGGCTCCCGCAAATCCTTTTGGCGGCCCAGCGTTTCCGCCGTCTCTACGACCCGGCGAAGCGCGATTGGTACCCGATCCGATGAGAACCATATATATGGAGGCGGGCTTTACCAATACCGAGGTGCAACCCTGCGCGTTCCTGGATGACGCGGTCTTTGTTACCAAGAGCGGCGAGACCGGCATTGTCATCCAGGTCACACCGAGGGATTCGGAGTGTCTGGAGGCAGACGAGCTTGCTGCCGTCGCCCAGCAGTTCGAGGGTGCCACAAGGCTCTTTGGTCGCGCGTTCCGCGTTTACCAGTACTTGCTCAAGCGTCGGGCGCCAGCGATCCACCACACTGGCGCACACGCTGCTACCTGGGACCGGGCAGAATACCTCTCCGCCAAAGAGCTCTATTCGATAGACCACTATCTGGTCTTACTGCATGGCGAGGGGTTCGGGCGCGGGGCTTGGTGGCCGGGCAAGACCATGGTTGATACTGCCCAGGCTGCCCTGCAGCAATCGGCCAGGGTGGTTCGATCACAGGCGGACGCGCTGGTACTGCATCTCCGCGATGTCTTACCGATGAAAGTAGCTGGCAAGCAGGCCGCCTACAGCTTCCTCCGCCGGCTGCTCAACTACGATCCAGCAGTCAGCGACTCGGTTCGCCTTAAGTACGACACCTACGTCGATTACTTCGCCGCGGACTCAGCGATTGAGGGACATCGAGGGTTCTTGCGGGTCGGCGATCGATACGTACGGGTTTTGACGCTGAAGGACTCGCCGTCGACGACCGCACCCGACTTCCTCCGCGTGATACGAGACCTGCCCGCCGAGTGCATTGTCTGCACAGAATGGCGCGGCATCGACTCGCACGACGCAAGACAACTAGTCACCAAGAAGGTCGGCCATTTTCATCGCTCGAAGTACGTGGTCAACATCATGGCCACGGTACTCGCGGCTTTCAGCAGCAATCACAACCAGGAACGGCCCGAGAACATGCAGCAGGACGAGTCCGCCTCCGCCATGGAGTCGGAACTGGGGGCTCTCTCGGCAGATCTCGAAAGCAGCGGTGCTCAGCTCGGGGAGTTTGCGTTGACTGTGATTGTCCACGATGATGACCAGCAGCGCCTCAAGCGAGCGACGGGCGAAGCGTTCAAAGCTTTCGCTGCGAAGGATGCCGTCCTCTACGAGGAGAAGCAGAACGTGCTGTCGGCATGGCTCGCAGTTGTTCCGGGTGGTCACCGCAATCAGTTTCGAAGTCTGTACCTGACCAGCCGGAATTACGCCGACCTGTCACTGTTGTTCTCTCCCGCCTTCGGAGACCCTTCGAATGCGCATCTTCGTTCAGAGTACCTGGTGGCACTGGAGACGCGCCAGCAGACGCCCTACTTCCTGAACCTGCACTATCAGGACGTCCCGCATACGTTGATTTCAGGTATGACCGGCAGCGGCAAGTCGTTCACCTGCAATTTACTCCTGGAGCACGCGCAGAAGTACGGGCCGCGGACTGTCATCTTCGACCTCGGCGGATCGTACAGGGAACTGGCGGTTCGGCTCGCCGGCTCCTACATGACGTTGGGCATTGAACGAAACGACTTCACCATAAACCCGTTCAGCCTTCCCCCGACCCCGGAGAACCTGCATTTCCTTTATTCGTTTGCCCGGGTCCTGATTGAGTCAGGCGGGTTTGTGTTGGACAGCGTGGCGGCTAAGGCTGTTCACGACACCGTGTGTAATCTGTACGAGCTTGATCCGGCGGTTCGACGCCTCAGAACGCTCGCGGCTTGCCTGCCGATCGGCCTGCATCCACCACTCGCGCGGTGGGTCGAGGGCGGTCAGTACGCCACGCTTTTCGATAACGTCGAGGACACGCTCACCTGCTCCGAGTTTCAGGTCTTTGACTTTGAGGGCATCGATCGTTACCCGGACATTCTTGAGCCGCTCCTGTTCTACGTGCTTCATCGGTCGAGCGCTGCTCTATACGACCGTGCCCAGGACGGAACCTTCAAGCTGTTTCTCCTCGACGAAGCTTGGCGGTTCTTTCGCAATCCGACGGTCAAGGCGTACGTCACTGAAGCACTCAAGACGTGGCGCAAGCGCAATGCCGCGATGGTTCTTGCCACCCAGTCGAGCAGCGATCT
>JAOAPO010000395.1 GCA_025462945.1 Bryobacterales bacterium | reverse complement strand
CAAATCCAAGCTCCCACAAACGGTCACGGCCCAGCGCCGAGCTTTACTGGGCGGCACATAAACGCGCAATACAGTCCGAAAGAATTCAACTGATACGCAATCGAAACTTTTCTTACCCCTACCCTCGGGGTCCCTTGCCCTCCCATCAGCCTGTCCCTGCAAATGGGCGAACTGGTTGGGTAAAACGCACTTGTCGGCCTGAAAGTTGAAATGAGATCCCAAATAGACACTACCTGCGATACATCCTGCAATGCCGCCGCCGGATTGTATGCTGGAGTCCTGGGCGCGAGATGGCACGAGCTGAATCCTGCCCTGCGGCGGTTCCATGCGGGAGGGCAGGCCGTTCACGCGACCGGTGTCTTTCAGGTCCGTCACGGAACGAACTGGCTGGCTCGGCTGGCCACTCGATTGGCGCGGTTGCCAGGAGAAGGGAACGCGATCCCCGTGCGACTGACCGTCAGTCCGCATGGCGACGGCGAGAAATGGAATCGCACGTTCTCGACGCAGCCGCTGTTGAGTTACCAGACGCGACATGCCGATGGCGTACTCGGCGAAGTGATGGGGTTGATGGAAACGCGACTGCGGCTGGAGGTCGTCGACGG
Organism: Bryobacterales bacterium; assembly: GCA_025462945.1. Taxonomy (GTDB): domain Bacteria; phylum Acidobacteriota; class Terriglobia; order Bryobacterales; family Bryobacteraceae; genus BOG-234. The sequence goes on along the minus strand of JAOAPO010000395.1, from coordinate 3,144 downwards.
GGCGCTCATCTATCATCCCGCAGGTTCCGTGTTTCGCCTGGGCCCTGTCAGGATCTGGTTGCCGGGCTGGCTGGCGCCGGTCGTCTCGGCCTGGGAACGGCCGATCGTGGGTTCCAATGACACTCAGGTCTCGGTCGAGGTGACGTCACCGCTGCTGGGGTTACTCGTCGCCTATGCGGGGACGGTGACGATCGTTGAGGAGCAGGTATGAAGACCGCGCTGTGGCTATTGGCGATCCAGGGAGTCCTCGGAGCATTTGACACGCTCTATTACCATGAATGGCGTGCTCGGTTGCCGGCGCGGGGTCTGTTGGCGGCGGCGGAACTTAAGTTGCACGCTTATCGCGACTTCTTGTATGCCGTGTTGTTTGGTTCGCTCCCATGGCTGGCGTGGCAGGGGTTGTGGGTGGTGCTGCTCGTCATTGTGCTGACGGCCGAAATCCTGCTCACGATGACCGACTTCGTGATCGAAATCCAGGTCCGAAAAGAGCTCGGCGACGTCTATGCCGGTGAACGAGTCGCACACGCGGTGATGGGCATCCTGTACGGTTCCATGTTGGCCTCCTTGATACCCGTACTCATCGAGTGGTGGTCGCAGCCTACTGCCTTAGTCGCCGCAGCGGCACCGATTCCGGAATTGCTGCGCTGGAGTTTGACTGTGATGGGGCTCGGAGTCTTCTTGTCGGGAGTCCGTGACCTGTACGCTGGGCTCGGTCTGCCTCACGGAGGATGGCCGTGGGGGAATGCCAGCGTGGTCGCAGACAAAGCGACGTAGCCACGTTCGCCAGAACGTGGGATGGATTACGGTGAATGCCCACGCTCTGGCGAGCGTGGCTACAACTTATAACGAGTCGTGCTTCAATGCCTCCCTCAGACCGATTCCTCGAACGCGCCTTGTTGTTTACGATGGTGGCTCACCTGGCCGCGATGGTATCGATGGCGCTGTTTCTGTTGCCGGGCATTCCTGGTGGCACTCCCGCGGACATCGCCAGCCGTGCCGCGTATGTCGCGAATCATGCCTGGGTGTGGCGGCTGGGCTGGTTTCCCTGGCAGGTTACGGCCGCTTCCGACCTGATCCTCGCGGTGGCGTTGCTGCGTCCGCGATGGGTCTCGAAGTTACCTGCCGTGGTGTCATTGCTGGCGACCGTCGTGGCCGTGTCGATCGAGCAGCCCAACGAATTCCGCTGGATCACCACGGGAGTTGACCTCGCCCGCGAGGCCGTTAAGCACGGTACCTATACCGACTACCTGCGGTTCGAAACGGAGACCAATCGGTTGGTTTCGATGTGGGCCGCGATGTGCTACACGATTGCGGCGATTTGCTGGTCATGGACGCTGGCCGCTGCGGGAGTCTGGAACCGGTGGCTCACAGGATTGTCGGTGGCCGCATGGGGAATTCTCCTATTTGTGAGCGCCGGTCCATTAATCCTGGGAACGGATCGGATCTCGGATCGCACGATCGCCGCGGGTAACGCCTGCGGATTCATCCTCATGATGATCTGGTTTGCCCTGGTGACCGAACTGGTCTTGCGACGCAACCGCCCCGCCGACGTGCATGGCCGCTATGCTCCTTGGAAGTCCCCCTATCGTGGGCTGCTCGGAGTGCTAATCGACCTGATTGCCAATGCACGCTTACCACGTGCGTTGGGCGAATGGGTGCCGTCTGTGGCGTTTGTCAGCGACATCACCAACGTCGTTTACATCAACTACCTCGTCGATGCCGAGCGTTTGCAGCCACTGGTACCTGAGGGGTTAGAACTCCAGCGATTGGGGCCACAAGATCGATACGCATTATTTACGTTTCTGACATATCGCCACGGGCATTTCGGCCCGCGACTGTTCGGCCCGCTCCGCCGGCTGCTGCCGTCTCCCGTCCAAAGCAATTGGCGCATCCACGTTCGCGATCCACACACCGGCGTCACGGGAATCTATTTCACGTCGACCGCGATCACGGCTTTGCCGAATGCCCTGGCCGCTCGTTTTTTGTCCGAAGGCGTCCCGATGCACGTGCCGCGCCAGGCTGAAGTGAGTCTCCACCCCGATGGTTCAATCGCCGTGCGAATCGACCCCGGTCAAGGCTCAGCGCCAGACGTTGACGCCACCTTATCTCCAACGACCGTGCCCGAAATGTCCTTCCCGTGGAACACCTGTTTTGCTGATTTCCAGGCGTTTCTGACCTACTGCGTTCCGCAAGATCGTGCCCTATCGTCGCAACCCTGGTACCGTTGCACCACGCGTCAGGAGATCCGCCTGGACATCCCCCTGCAATCATGCCAACCACTGGCCGGAAACGTCACGTCGCGTGCCGCGCATCAGATTGTCGGAGATGCCACCCCAGTTTGTTTCCGCGTGCCCGAAGTAGCGTTTCGATATGATGGCGAACAATACGACCTGTGGGCCACGCCCCGCAAAGATCCGCAAGTGCGAACTACCGCCGACGGCTCCGAACGTTAAAAACGTTCCTTCCTTTTCCTTACTTTTTTCCCGCGGGCGACGGCAGTCGACTCAGCTGCCACCCGCAAGAGGCTGCAGCAGTCCCCAAACCTTCTCGCTGTATTTGGGCTTGGCGACGGAGTATGCCGTCCGGCCATCTTCATCCGTATCGCCAACATTAGCCCCTGCTCCTAATAACAGTTTAATCACCTGGAGAACTCGCCGTTCCGGCATTAAGCCCCCCACCGCCGCGAGCAGAACGCCTCGACCTTGATACGTCTGCACCGTGTGTCAGCAGAAACCGCACCACCGCCACCTGGGCTGCAAATGCCGCCGTCCCCAGTGCCGTTTCATTGTTACTGCCGCGACAATTCACATTCACTCCCGCCTGATGCAGCCGCACGACATCATCGAGCGCCCCCCATCGAGCCGCCTCAATGAAGGCGACATCACGCCCTTTCTTTTCTTCATACGTCGCGAGCAACTTCGCGATCGTTGCCGGATCTGCGTTTCTAGGAGGCATTCACTTCTCCACCGCCGTGGGCAACAAGGGATCTGCGAAAACAACAAACTTCTGCCCCCTTCTTATCACTCATTACAACCCGCTTAACAACTCAGTCGGCCCCGCCATCCCGAAGACCTCGACTTCATAGACGGTTCGGCTGTAGAGAATTTCAATGGCGCGCGAAGCTGCCACTGCATTGCCGTTCTG
>JAOAPO010000361.1 GCA_025462945.1 Bryobacterales bacterium | reverse complement strand
AGCGCTGCCGGCGAGGAAGACAGCGCCTTCGCCGCTTCGAGGTCTGTCGGGATCGGGTGATTCTGAACCTCCCGGTCGAACTCATCGCTGAGGAGGATCATGTTCTGGCAGTCGCCGGGCAGGAGCTTCTGATCGGGCTCGCGCGAGTACCAGATTCGAGCCTCGGTCATGAAATTGAACCGCGCGCGGTGGACGACTGTCGCCCGCTCCCTTTGTGAATCAGTTCCGAAGAAAATCGTCGCCCCAAAAATTCGCTGGAATGAGGCCACCAGGCGCCGGTACTGGGACCCGCCCTGCTGCATCCCGAACGTATCGAGCATGACAGCGGCGCTCTCGAACGTGATCTGGGGGGTCTTCTGTCGGACGGCCTGCGTAGCGAGGAAGATTGGCACCAGGCGATCCTGTCCCCAGGGAAGGCCATAGCTCGGGTGCCCGGTGACCTGCAAAGCGAAGTGACCATTTCGGCGCTCATGCAGGAGAACGCCTTTCGCGGGGCGGCGCACCGGCAGCCCGCACAGGACGAACGGGCGGGAAGAGAACCCCAGATTCTGGCGTGCCGCATCGCGCTTCATTCGCACACACTCGATGGATTCCACCTTCCGCAGACGACGTTTGGAAACGAGAAACTCGGGGAACGACTCCTCCACCAAGGGACCAATGCCTTGGAGATCCTTCCTCAAAGGGAATTGAGTAGTGCAGGAGGGATCGCCGGACCTGTTCATCGGCTCACCTCCGGCAGTCCCGCGAGCACGAATTCATTCAACCTTGCGGTCACACGGGGGTCACACAGCCGCATTCTATACGGGTCTGAACCGGACTCGCCCTGAACGAGGTGTACTGAAACAAAAGAGGTTAGACTAGACTGGCACCAACTGAACCGAACGCTAACCCATTCGATTCCCGTTAGCGCTACCATCATTTCCTTTAAAATCAATAACTCGAAAAACTGAGATCTGGTCAGAAAAACCTCTGATCCAGTGGATTCAACAGCTTACGAACCCTAAAATGTGTGACCGCATCTGAACCGCCAAGGGCGAACACAAGGGCGGGTCCCCGGGAGCGGCCAACCGGCCGTTGAATCATCGCAGAACGACCGTCGATTACGAAGATCAGGTCTTCCAGATCATGGCTCCATAAGTAATCGCCCTTGCCACGTCCGAGGAACGCTTCGATTTTCGTCGCAAGGAAATACGGTGCGGTGACAACGCGAACTTCCAAATCCGCCGACAGCTCGTATTTGATCGCCGTGTCCATTGCGGTTGGATACCAGCGATTTGAGAAGCCCAGATCCTCTCATCCAGGGGCATTACGTCGAGGATCATTCCTTGCTGGACCCACCGGCACAGCGGTGCATTTTCGCTTGTGTTCTCTGAGAATCCGACCGCGCGAAGTCGTTCGCCAAACGAAGTGTACGCCGCATAGGAGGTGATTTCCGCGATCGCGTCCACATCGATTGTCGCCCGCGGAGGACCGGCACCTGCATCCGTCACTAGGTGCCATTCCTCTATTGCGGATAATAAAGGTGAGCGACGCTGAAGTTCCGCAGCAACCAAGGGTTATGAGAGCGGTTTCCCTGGCGCACACCCGGCGTTGAACAACGATCCGGCGCTCCTTGGTTGACCCGCCTCAGGTTTGCTTCCGAAGCTGCAGCAGGGCTCACGCAAACGTCTTTATGCGTTTGCGGCAGGTGGCGAGCACGTGATTGAGCAGCTCTTCTGACGCCTTGCTGTGATTGATTGTTTTGGGCAAAACAATTCCGTCAACAGCGGCACCCATCCGTCGCAGCATATCGTCTATCGCCGAATCGGCATCACCGGTCCTTATGCCGGCGGTCGCCGCAAATACGCGGAAATCAGCGCGTCGCAGGTATCATCTTTGCCGTTGAGCTTGAGTGCCATGCGGTCATGTTTGAGATTGGGAAAGACTCGCGTCGGCAGTATGGCCTCCCAGAACTCCGTATTGAGAACGCCCGCGCGACCGACGAGTGATAAACTTTGCGAGGACATGTCCTCGCTCCTGCCCGTTGCCGCCGCGATCCGTCGCCTGTTGGATACGCCTGCAGGTGGCCTCTGGCTGATCCTGTCCCTGACCTGCCCTGGCGGCTTGCTGGCTGCGAATCACGAAGCCCTTAAAGCCGATGCCGGGCAATACTTTCGTGACCGCGTCACGCCCTTCGTCAAAACTTATTGCCTTTCCTGCCACCGGAGTGAGCGGCCCACAAGGGCCGGAGTGAATTTCACGCCAGCTCTCAAGACTCCCGAACACGCGGCGTTTACCGAATACTGGAAGAAGGCCGACGCCCGGGTAAGGGCGCACGACATGCCACCCAAAGGGGCGCCTCAGCCGTCCGACGACGACCGCCGGATGTTCGCGGAGTGGTTGCCTAAGCTGAAGTACCTCAGCGACAAGGATCCCGGACCGTTCGTCATCCGGCGCCTGACCAAACCCGAGTACGCCAATACGCTGCACGATCTCTTCGGCGTACCTGCGTCCATCGCCGACGGACTGCCCGACGAAGTCGCCGGCCAGGGATACCTCAATTCGCTCTCGCCGCTCCAGCTCGAACAATATCTCGCGATCGCCGAGAATGTCCTGCGCCAAATTGTGGCGCCGCCCGGCCATCGGCGCACGGAGATCGAGAAGCGGCTGCTCGGGAGCGCTGCCCGTCCGGGGGCCCGGCCCGCAGGCGACCCCAGGAAGGCGGCGCGGCAAGTCGCCCAGTCTCTGGCCCGCAAAGCGTACCGCCGGCCACCGACCGAAGCTGAACTCGATACCCTGGTCTCCACCTTCGACCTTGGCACGCGCAACAAACTCGCATACCAGCAGGCGCTTGGCCTGATGCTGAAGGGCATCTTGGTTTCGCCTCAGTTCCTGTTCATAACCCCCGCGGCAGACGCCGGGTCCGGCGCTGCCCAGCCGAGCGCTGCCGGGTCTGGAGGGGGCATCGTTCCGCTCGACGACTACCAACTCGCCTCGCGTCTGTCCTATTTCCTGTGGGCAACCATGCCGGACGAAGAACTCATGACTCTGGCCGACCGTGGAAAGCTGCACGAGCCCGTCGTTCTCCAGGCGCAGACCAAGCGCCTGCTCGACGATTCCCGTTCGCGAGCTTTGTTCGATGGCTTCGGCGCTCAATGGCTCAATGTCGGCGGCCTGCAACGCCAGGTCTTCGACCCGGCACTGTTTCCGCAGATGACCCCCGTAATGCGCCAGTCCATGTATGACGAAGTCCGTCTGTTCTTCCAGGGCATCGTCCGGGACAACGAACCCGCGATTCGTTTCGTGGACAGCGATTACACGTATCTCAATGGCACGGTGGCGGCGATTTACGGCCTCGAAAGCGCAGTGCAGGGGCCCGAAATGCGCAAGGTCCGGCTGAGCGACCGCGATCGCGGCGGAGTGCTGGCCATGCCGGGGATTCTGGCGGCCTCATCTTTGCCCAATCGCACCAGCCCGGTGAAGCGCGGCGTTTGGGTGCTGGAACAGGTGCTCGGCGAACACGTGCCGGCCCCCCCGCCGGACGTCCCGGCGCTGGATAAGCAGGATCCCGCGGCCGTCGCCCGTCTTACACTCCGCCAGCGGACCGAACTCCATCGCA
>JAOAPO010000348.1 GCA_025462945.1 Bryobacterales bacterium | reverse complement strand
GTCTCCATATCTGGTCAATCATGCTGGCGGCCTGCACCCTCATGCTGGTGGTCGCGGGCGGTCTGGTTACCAGCCGCGACGCCGGGCTCTCCGTACCTGACTGGCCGCTCTCTTACGGCAAGCTGATGCCGCCGATGGAAGGCGGGATCTTCTACGAACACGGCCATCGGATGATCGCAACCATGGTGGGCATCTTCACCATCATTTCGATGGTTTGGATCTGGCGGGCTGACGAGCGTAAATGGCTCCGCTGGGTGGGCGTTGCCGCTTTGCTGGCGGTTTGCATTCAGGGCACGCTCGGCGGTCTCACCGTCATCTATCTGCTGCCATGGTGGATCTCGACCAGCCATGCAACGCTGGCCCAGCTCTTCTTCTCGACCACCGTGGCGATCGCCATCTTTACGTCTGTCTGGTGGGTAGCCGGAACCAAACCGATCTCCGAACTACCAACGAAACCGATTCTCGGACTCTCGCTCGCCGCCCCTTTGCTGGTGGTCTGTCAGCTGGCATTAGGCGCAGCCGCGAGGCATAAGGCGATCGGCTCGATTTATCACATCTGCGGAGCCCCCATTGTCGCGGGCGTTATACTTTGGGTTTCACTGCGCATTTCGGTCCACTACTCGGGCAACCGGGAGTTGAGGCGGGGTGCCCTGGCCCTGATTGCGATTACTTTCGGCCAGGTTTTCCTCGGAATCGCCGCCTACATGACCAGAATCGCCTACGCCGACGCAATCCAGCCCATGCCCCTGATGGTGACCTTCACGGTCTTCCACGTGGCTGTGGGCGCGCTCACACTGGCCGCCAGCGTGGTGCTCGCTATTCTGGTCCGACGGAACCTCACCGCAGCCTAAACTCCAAATGCGCCACTACATTGCCCTGACGAAACCGCGCATTACCTGGCTCATCCTGATGAGTACGGGGGTCGGTTATTTCTTTGGGCACCAGCAACCGTGGAGCGGCATGGCCGACTGGATCCTGCTTTTCCATACCCTGATCGGCACCGCCCTGATTGCTTCCGGAACCGCTGCGCTGAACCAGTGGTATGAACGCGAAGCCGATGCCAAGATGCGGCGCACCGCTGGCCGTCCTCTCCCGATGGGGCTCATTACGCCTCCGCGGGCCCTCTGGTTCGGCATCGTCCTCGCCGTTGCGGGGTTCATGGAACTCTGGCTCGGCGTGAACCTGCTGAGCGGCCTGCTGGGTCTGCTGACGCTGGGCGCGTACCTCTTCATCTATACGCCGCTGAAACAGCGCTCTCATCTTTCTACCGTGATCGGTGCTCTGCCCGGCGCGGTGCCGCCGCTGATCGGTTACGCGGCTTCGGCCGGAGTCCTGACAGCCGAGGCATGGGCGCTCTTCGCCATCCTCTTCATCTGGCAGTTCCCGCACTTCCTCGCGATCGCCTGGATGTATCGTGAAGACTACGCTCGCGCCGGTATCCAGATGCTGCCCGTGGTTGAACCGGACGGCAAATCGACCGCCCGCCAGATCGTACTCTACGCTTCGACCCTGATCCCGGTCAGCCTGTTCCCGGTGCTGCTGGGGATGACGGGCAAGATCTACCTGGTTGGCTCGCTGCTTCTTGGCGGCTGGTTCCTGTATACCGGCGTTCGCGTCGCATTCGATCTCAGCAATATCCGGGCTCGTAACGTGCTGCTGGCTTCTGTTATTTACCTCCCTCTGATTTACGTTTTGATGGTTTTCGACCCACCTCGCTTATGAAAAAGCTCGTTCTTTTGCTGCCTCTGCTCGGCCTCTGGGCCTGTGCGCCGCAGAAGCCACTACAGATCCTCGGCGAGGTCCCTGACTTCGAGCTCATCGATCAGGACAGCCGCGAGTTCAAGGGCAAGTCCCTCGAAGGCCGGGTCTGGATCGCCGATTTCATCTTCACCACTTGCCAGGGGCCCTGCCCGCGCATGAGTTCGCACATGCGCCAGATTCAGGACGCGACAGACCCCAGCGTCCAACTGGTATCGTTCTCGGTGGACCCCGATAACGATACTCCCGCTGCGTTCGCTGCTTACGCCAAGGGCTTCGGCGCCGACCCTTCGCGCTGGCACTTCCTGACGGGCGACAAGGCCGTCCTGAACTCACTCGGCAAGGACGCCTTCAAGCTTGGCGGCATCGGCGGGGGCGTGGATCACAGTACGCGGTTCGTCCTGATCGATGCGAAAGGTCGCATCCGCGGGTACTACGGGCTGTCCGATGGCGGGGTGGTTTCGAAGATCGCAAAAGACGCTGCCGCCCTGAAAAAGGAACAAGGTTGAACTACTCGATACTGCCTACGGTGAATGCATTTCTGAACGGGACAGCGGCGGTGCTGCTCGTGATTGCCTACATCCTGATCCGGCAGCGGAAGTTCGATGCCCATAAGAAAGTCATGCTGGCGGCGTTCACCACGTCTTGCGTTTTCCTGGTCAGCTACCTGACTTACCACTTCAAAGCGAAGATCACCACCTTCCCCCATCAGGGCGGCCTTCGAACGCTGTACTTCGTGATTCTCGGGACGCACACCGTGCTTGCGGCGGCCGTTCCGGTGCTGGCTGTGATGAGCCTGAAGCGCGGCCTTGCGGGCAAGTATGTCAGCCATAAAGCGATCTCTCGCTGGACTCTGCCGATCTGGCTGTACGTCAGTGTGACCGGCGTTGTGGTCTATCTGATGCTCTACCACCTTTAGCTAGCGCCTCAAACCGCGGCGTCCGGGCCAGTTTTCGGGTCCGCAAAGGGCGAGGTAGACTCCGGCGAAGGGCACCAGTGTCGCCGCGGCGGTGAGGATGGGGTGCATGCCGGGCAGCACGGACCGTATCGCATAGCCGCTCGCTGCGGCGGCCAGGGCAGCGGCCCACAGGCGCGCGGCGTACTTGCCCTGCGAGGGGATGGGGCCGATGCGCTGCGCGAGGGCTCGGCGGAGCAGGACGAACTCGATCCAGCCGCTAATGCCTGCGGACGCGGTAAGGCCGGCCACTCCCCACTTCTGATCTATAAACAATACCGGTGGCAGCGGAACTGCGGCCAGGTAGCCGAGAATCGTGGTGGCGGCTACTCGAATGATGGCGAATCGGAGAGGCGTCCGCGTGTCCTTCAGGGCGTAGAAGGCGGAGGCGTTGAGGCGTCCGGCGGTAGAGGCGAGCAGGCCGATGGCGGAACCGGCGAGGATGGCCCACACATAGATCGCATCGGCCCGGGTGAACTTACCGCTGATGTAGATGGCTCCGGCAACGACATCTCCGAGCGTGGCGAACAGGACGGCTGAGGGAATGATGAAGAAGGCGATGCGCCTGAGGCCGCTTTGCAGGCGGGTTCGCAGGTGGCTGGCGACTTCTTCGGAGGTGCCGGTGGCACTCGACATTTCCGGCAGCTCGGAGGCGGAGACGGCCATGCCGAAGAGGCTCACCGGTAGCAGGTAGATGGTCTGGGCGTAAGCGAGACCGGAGACCGCTCCGTCGGGCAGCAGGCTGGCGAGCAGCGAATCGATGTAGGCGCTGAGCTGGACGACTCCACGGCTGATGAAGACCGGGACGAAGTTACGGAGCACAGTCTGAACGCCTTCGAGGGCAAGGTTGAAGGTGGGTTGAAGGCCCTGCAGCAGGGCCAGAACCGCAGGCAGTTGCGCCACGAACTGGAGGGCACTGCCGGCTACGGAGGCCCAGGCTGCAACCACGGCTAAATGCTCCTGTGTGGATGTAGCGCCTGCGGCGAGAAGTCCGGCTATGATCGCCAGGTTCCAGAGGACAGGGACACTGTAGGAGAGCAGGAAGCGCCGGTGGCTGTTCAAAATCCCAAGGCACCAGGCGGACATCACGAGCAGGCCGGCTCCCGGGAAGAGAATGCGAACCAGGCTGATGGTCAGTTCTCGTTTGGGTCCATGGAAGCCGGGCGCGATCACGTCGATCAGGATCGGCGCGGCGGCCACTCCGAGGAGGACGAGGACGGAGGAGACGACGGCCAGGAGGGCGAAGACGGCTCCGGCGACGCGTCGCGCTTCCTGCTGCTGATCGCGGGCTCGGAGGCCGGCGTAGACGGGGATGAAGGAGGCCGAGAGAACGCCTTCTCCAAAGAGATTTTGGAGGAAGTTGGGGATCCGCATGGCGGCGCGGAAGGCGTCGGCGGCTGCGGAGTTTCCGAAATAGTGAGCGAAGACGCGGTCGCGGACAAGGCCTGCGATTCGGCTGAGGAATATTCCGGCAGCCACGAGCATGGCTCCGCGGGATTTACGTTGATTTTCGGCCACTTTGGTCAGGATCGCATTCGAACGAAGCTAGATGGGTGGCCCGTCCGGCGCTTCCGCGGGCTTGTTAACGCCGATTTGTTTCGGGTCATCCTGGAAGCGCTTGATCTGCGCCGCTCCGAACTGATAGTGGGCACGCTGAGCCGTATCCTTCGATGGCGCGCTCCCCGCCCACTTGCGAAGGTCATCCAGCTTCAGCCACGCGAGCGCCTTCGCCTGTTCCGAGGCCTCAATGCTCGCGGCCAGTTGCATCAGCCGGTAAAGCACAACGTTATCGATAGCTCGCGCTGTTTCGGCCAGCAGAGGATCGGCGGGAGACGCCTTCCATGTCGCCGAAATCAGGCGGTCGATGACATCGTCCAGACCGGGATTCTGCGGGTTGCGCGCACGGTACTGAACCAGCCGGGTAGCCCGGTCGGCGTTGAGCAGGAACGAGATCGTCAGGTCGGCGGCAGCCTCAACCGGCGCCATCGCATCGAAGGTGATTTGAGTGCGCGAGTGGAAGTCTTCGCGTGTGGCTTCGTATTCGGGAGGGTGCGGAGGCAGCAATCTGAGTATGCGTTCCGGCACTGCCAGCACCGCCGGGTCCAGCGTCTTCATCACGGCGTCCAGGGCACGCCGCTGTTCGGCCGCAGGGACGATCTCTGCCACGGTCTGGCCATCGCCGCGCAGCGCGTACGAGTAGTTCAGGCCGCCCACCAGTCTGATTGCAGCCTCTGTTTGGTAGCGGTGGAACATGTAGACGGGCACCAGCAGTTCTTCCAGCACACTCATCGGCACGCCGATGCGGATCTTGTCTTGCGAAAAGGCGGCCAGCGCTTTCGACCGGACCTGCATCACGCGATTCAGTTCATCCACCGCGTTCGAACCGGAGTCCCACAGGTGCCCCGCCGGATGTGCCGCGCCAGCCGCCCGGGCATCCCGGTCGGTGATATAAGCGAACCCCTTGCTGATCGCGTCTTTAAGAATGCCGTTGAGTGCTGCCGGCTCGTCAGTGCCCGGGGCAAACTGCGAGTAACCCCACCGAATCGCGATCTTGTCCCACTCGCCAATGCCCGTTGCGTATGCATCGTTGAGGTCGATCTCGCCGGCCGCGTTGAGCTTAACCGTTGGGGGCGGATAATCCATCACGCTTGCCCGGTCTTTCACGCTGGCCGCGAAGTTATGCTGCAGACCGAGCGTATGCCCCACTTCGTGCGCTGCCAGCACTCGCAGCCGCGCGAGTGCCATGTGCTCCATGCGCGGATCGACGGGCTTCCCTTCCTCGTACTTCGCGATCAGACCTTCAGCAATCAGGAAATCCTGTCGAACCCGCAGAGAGCCCAGTGTTACCTGACCTTTGATCAACTCACCGGTGCGGGGATCCGTCACGCCACCTCCGTATGACCAGCCTCGGGTTGAACGGTGAACCCACTGGATGATGTTGTAACGGACATCCATGGGGTCGGCTCCCGGCGGCAGCATCTCCACGCGCCAGGCGTTGCGGAAACCAGCAGCCTCAAACGCCTCGGTCCACCAGCGGGCACCGTCGAGCAGGGCGGAGCGAATCGGCTCCGGAGTTCCCGGATCGAGGTAATAAACGAGGGGCTGGACTGCATCGCTGACGGCCGCGGTCGGGTCCTTCTTCTCGAGCCGGTGGCGCGAGATCAGGCGCTTCCGAACGGGCTCCGAGATGGGCGCGGCATAGTCCATAAAGCTGATGCCGAAGAAGCCTGCGCGGGGATCGTAGGTGCGGGTTTTGAACGGAAGTTCAGACAGCCCCACGAAGGAGTGATGTTCGCGAACTGTGAGCGACTCAGCGCTGGGCGTCACGGAGCGGATCATAGCGCCTGGGCTGCGCCCGCTGAACGTGAGGATAGCTTCAACCTCAGTATTTCGAGGGAAGTTCTTGGTGCGGTCCAGATAGATGGCTGAGCGGGTCGCATCCAGAGTGTAAGTGCCCTGATTGAGCTTTGCCAGCGTCTCCGGCACTTCATGAGCATCGCGAAGGAAGAAGCCTGTGGCATCCACCAGAGCGCGGGAGCCCTCTTCCGCCTCCACCGTGAAGCCCCAGAGGATCGACTGCGCGAATGACTGTTCCACCGCCCGCCGTTCGTACTCATCCGTAGTGACAGCACGATAATACTGGTTCGGCTGTACAAGCATGGCCTTCGGACCGCGCCTTTCGACGCGCACCACTCGGTTCCCGCCAAGCTGACCGCGAACAAGCCCGATGTCGTTCGACCCCACGCCGGCGGGCAGCGAGTCGATATAGTGGAAGTCGATGTTCCAGCGGCCGATATCCATGAGGAGCCGGCCCGCTTTGGAGTCGTAGTAGAGCGGGAAATAGCCCGGGATGTACAGCAGCCCGCGGGTCTTCTCGAGGATGCTGCCGGCGGGGGGCTGCGCGGCAGGGTTGACGGCCACCTGAGGGTTCTGCGCGAGGCAAACTCCGGTCATGCTGAAAAGAACACCTGCCAGGCCGAATCGCATGATGCGATGGTAACGCGCGGCGGGCACAGGGCCTGGCTTCCTGCCGAACCGGCAAGGGTTACCGACCGAAGCCACCGATACAATGCGGGCCACTTCTCGCCGCCGTACTTTCGGTCCCATTCTGCAGGTAAGGCAAAGCCCAGTGGCATGAATCCTGCATAATTTCCACTAGCCTCAATTTTGCCGTTCTCGGGCATGTGCGATAATTCCGTTGAGTTCGCGACTTGACCGTAATTCTGGTCCCCTTTCCCAGCGAATTCCCCGTTCCAACAACAATCCAGCTACGTTTGGCTGACTATTTGCAATAGGTTAATCGCGTCGATTGATCTGCAGTCATTTGTCACTACGCAGTCTGCCGGAGCGTCCATGAGGCACGCTCTGGAAACCAGTAACTACAAGGGAGAAACGGGCATGCGCGTACCTACAGCGCTCAGGATATACGTGTTTCTAATCGCGGCAACCGCTGCGCGCGGAGACGACACATGGGGCGATATTCACCAGAAAGCACTGCAGAGCTTTCACGCAAAAGAACTGGAAAAAGCTGAAACATTATTTCGTAAGTCGACGGAACTGGCGCAGGGGCCGAGAGAGGTTGGCACCGCCGCGAATGATTTGGGCGTGTTGCTCCACGTGCGCGGACGCGATGCCGAAGCGAAGCAGTGGCTGAACCGCAGCCTGGCTGAGTGGCAGCAAACGGGATCACGGGAAGCGGCTGCCCGAACCGCACATGCGCTTGGTTCTGTGCAGCGCGAACTGGGGGAGTATCGCGAGGCGGAGATTACGTTGCGTTCAGCACTCGACCTCAAACCCGCGGACAACGTCACTGTAGCCATGCTGCGGAACATCCTCGCTGACCTTTGGCGTGAGCAGGGGAAATTCGTGGAGGCGCGTGCCGCAACAGAGGCTACTCTGGCCACTGCCGACCTGCCGTGGCGGCTCAAGGTAGATGCGGCCGTCATCACGGCCGATATCGACCGCGAAACACGGCAGTTTGCCGCGAGCATCGCTGGGTGGTCCACTGCCCTCAGTGAAGCGCGCGAGCATGAGGACGCCATCCTCGAAGCGGTGGCGTTGCGGGGTCTTAGTGAGGCGCAACTGGCCGCGGGAGACGCGGCGGCGGCTGAACCCTCTCTGCGGAAGGCGCTGGTAATGTTTGAAGCCCGCAACGATTCCCACCAGATCGCAGCAACGCTCACCTGCATGGCGGAGTTGTACATCAGCACGAACAAGCTGGCAATGGCCGAGGAAGTACTTGGAAAGGCCGTTGCGCTGGATCAGGAGGCACTGGGCCCTGCCCACCCGCAACTCGCTGCTCTGCTGCAGATGCGGGCCGACGCGGCTTCGCGGCAGGGAGCCTATGACCGGGCACGGGTCGATCTGGACAGGGCCTGGGTGATCGTCAAAGACGCGTTTGGAGCCGATTCTGCCGTCGGCGGTGCATTCCTTGCCAACAGGGGCATCATCGAGCAGCGTGCCGGCAATATGCAGGCGGCAGCGGGCAGCTACGAGAAGGCAATCTCGATACTGCGCGGCGGTGGACCTGAAGTAGCTGGCATGACTACGGTTCTGAGGGAAAAGTATGCAGCGGTGCTGAAATCGCTGAACCGAAAGAACGAAGCCAAAGCGGTGCTGGCCGAAGCCAGGTCGTTCCGCTAATCGCTTACTACTGCAACTTGCCTCGGGCGTCCACGCGCCAGACTTCTTCAACAAAGCCGTTGCGAACCCCGTAGACGTACTCGTGCAGGTTCATGACGACACACACATGATTCGGGATGATCGAAACCTTCTCTCCCACCGCGAACGTGCGCTCGACGCCGGTCAGATCTACGAAGCCATGCTCCTCGTTCATCTTGTGGAACAGCGCGTTGGGCGCCTCGGCGACGCGACCGTGGCCGGGCCCTCCCGATGACAGCTTGTCCGACGAAAACGTCTTCGAACCGCCGTCTACAATCATCTGGCCGTCGCGTGC
>JAOAPO010000342.1 GCA_025462945.1 Bryobacterales bacterium | reverse complement strand
TTCACATCCACCGTGATGGCTTGATCTTTCGGACGCCACTCGCCGCGCGCCACAAAACTGCCGAAGCCGCGCGAGGGACGGTCGGTGCGAGCCGGTTCGGCGCGCACTTTCAGCGTCCACGGTCCATCGGCGGTATCGGGCGGCCACAGATCGGCGTCGGTGTTCAGCAGGTAGAAAACGGTCTTCGTGTCGCCGAACTTGAAGTTCACCCGTCCGCCCGACATATGAACCACGGGCAGCGACGAACTGGGCGGTGCGCTGGTGAGAGCCGAAAAGTTCCACCGAACCGACTCCGGACTGCCCTCCGTACGAGTCAGGTTGACGCTGGTGTCTTCGAGGTCGACCGAGGCGAACTGGAGTGGTCCCCCGAAAAGTGCGGAGAGCTTCGGGCGCCCATGTAGCGTCTTGACGTAAGCCGCGGGTTCCGGCCCGATCGTCGGATCTTCGCCGATAATCAAGTCGCTGATCGTGAACCCCGGCACCGGTAAGAGCCGAAACTGCAGGGCGCCGAATTCGACCTTGCGCCCCAGCGTCCGTTCCAGCCCTCTGTGAATGGGTTCGCGATAACGTTCAGCGTTCACCCGAGGGACGTACCACGCAGCCCACCCCACCAGTGCCACGAAGTACGTCACCAGCCACGCCGGGCGGAGGAACTTTTTCATCGCTTCGCGGCTTCCCGCGCCAGCAGCGCTTCGTACAACGCCGGATCGTCGATGTCGTCATGAATGGCGGTATCCGGCACGTCTACATACTCTATGGACTCTGCGTTTCGATCAATGGTGTCGCGAACCTTCGACGTCGTGGGCTCCAGCAGGAACTGCCTCGCGATCTCAGCATTGATCATCACCGGATGGCCGCGCTTGCCCGCCGTCCGTGGGATCGCAATCGGCGATTTCGAAGCCAGCAGCGAAGCGATGGTGGAAGGCGCGACGGCAGGATGATCCACCAGCGTAAACAAAACCCGGTCGGCAGCGCCAGCGAAACGCAACCCGGTCTGGAGGGACGTCAGCATGCCCAACTGGTAATCGTGATTGACAGTCGCCTGCAAACCTGGAGGAGCCAACGCGGCCAGACGTTCACCGTCGAAGCCGAACACGGCAATTACGACGTCGCAGAAAGGCCGAAATGTCTCGGCGAGCACCGAAAGGAAGGTCCCGCCACGAAAAGGAAGGTACGCTTTCACCTGCCCCATCCTGCGCGATTCACCGGCCGTGAGAATAATCGCGGCGGTTCTCACTGCAGAACGGCGCGGAGCTTCTCGTCGGCGAACACCGTCTTCGAAAGCGATCGCCATTTGCCATCGCGGTCCCGCCTCATTGCAATCATCTCGGCCGCTACGGAGATCGCGATCTCCTCAGGAGACACCGCTCCGATTTCAAAACCCATGGGGGCGTAGATGCGCTCGAACTCGGCCACCGGGATGCCCTCTTTTTCGAGTTCCCGGATCACCGCTATGGTCTTCCGCTTGCTCCCGATCATCGCCACATAACGGGCACTGGTCGATACCGCCCAGCGCAGGACGCGCATGTCGTCACGATGGCCTCGCGTCACAATCACAATGTACGTGGAATCGGTGACGGCGAGCTTCGGGAAAACGTCTTCGTACTCCTCAGCGTAGATGTCGGCGGCTTCGGGAAAGCGTTCCCGACTGGCGTAGGTCTCGCGGTTGTCCACCACCGAGGTGCGGAAGCCGGCAAGATCGAGTACCTTGCACAGACTCTTCGAGATATGACCGCCGCCGAAGATGATGGCCGCCGGTTGAGGCGTGATGCATTCCACAAACACCTGCAGTTGGCCTCCGCAAATCAGACCGCTGTCATAGGCGGCGTCCTGTCCCAAACTGAATTGCATGTTGCGCGGCTTGCCGGTCGCAATCACCTCGCGCGCGGCATTCCAGACCTCAGCTTCAACGCAGCCCCCGCCGATGGTGCCGATCATCGAGCCGTCCTCGCGCACAAGCAGTTTGGCCGTCTGAAAGCTCGGGATC
Source organism: Bryobacterales bacterium (assembly GCA_025462945.1). GTDB lineage: Bacteria > Acidobacteriota > Terriglobia > Bryobacterales > Bryobacteraceae > BOG-234. The sequence continues at coordinate 637 of JAOAPO010000342.1, read as the reverse complement.
GACCCGTTCACTTCGACGATCGTCGCGAGCGCGGATTTCTGGCCCAGGTTCCGCAGCCGAATCAGTTCGTCAAAAACGTCCATTCGACCTTTGATTATAGCTGCAGGCGAAGCCTTCCGATTCTCGCCGCAGGAGCCGATAGATTGACTTGGGCGCTAAGCTAAGTCCGGGCACACCAGCAGAACATGATTCGCGTCGAGAAGCTGAGCAAGGTTTACAAGTCGGGCGCTGCCGCCGTCGTGGTTTTTCGAGACCTGGATCTGCATGTCACCAGAGGCGAGCAGGTAGCCGTCATGGGTGCGAGCGGTGCCGGCAAGAGTACGCTTCTTCACTTGATTGCAGGGCTCGACCGGCCTACCTACGGCAGCATCTTTTGCCTGGATCGCGACGTCACCCGGATGAACGAGCGGGAAAGCGCGGAGTTCCGCAATCGTGAGGTCGGATACGTCTGGCAGCAGCACCACCTCATGCAGGACTTTTCCGCGCTTGAAAACGCGATGATGCCACTCCTGATCCGCGGCGATGCCGAGGCCGTGGCGGAACGCGCCGCGCGAACGTGCCTTGAGGAAGTAGGTCTGGCCGACCGCGTCCACCATCGTGCCGGCGAACTTTCTGGTGGCGAACAGCAGAGAGTCGC
>JAOAPO010000298.1 GCA_025462945.1 Bryobacterales bacterium | reverse complement strand
CAACATACTGCGTCATCAGCGAGGGGACGGTCTGCAGGTACAGGTTCCGGCACGACGGGCATTCATAATCCGTGTAGACTTCAATGGTTAGCGGCGCCGAAGTGGGGCCGGCCATCTTGTAGTTCTGCACAGCAGCCGGAGCCTTCGCGACCGCGGCCACGACTTTCTTCTTCGCCGCCGGTGTATTCTGTGCCACCATCTTTTGGCTCGCCATCGGAGTCTGGGCCAGCATGGCGGCCCCGGTCAACAGAAATATGAATGCACGCATCTCTCTTATTATGGTGTCATGAGCCGCTCTGGTGCATCACCCGCCCTTGAACCGGCGGCAATTCTCGCCCACATTGCAAAACAAAACCGTGGGCGAACGAGTCTGAAGCACCTGTTTCGCGATCTTCGGCTCCATGGCGACGGCCGCGTCGCTCTCGAAGACGCCCTCGAAACTCTGATCCAGTCCGGCGATCTGATCGAAGTCAATGCGGGCCACTATCAGGCCGCCTCGATGAGCCGCGAGTTCGCCGCTGGCCGCGTCAGCGTTCACCGCGACGGCTTCGGCTTTCTCGTACCGGACAGGCCGATCCCCGGCATCACGGGCGATGTCTACCTAAGTCGCGATGCCATCCGCGGAGCCATGAACGGTGACCGCGCCATCGTGCGCCTGGGTCACATGGGTGCTGGCGGCCGCGTGGAAGGCGAGATTCATCGCATCATGCGACGGGCTCACCCGACGGTCGTCGGGGAGTTCAGAATCACCCGCCGAGGCCTCTGGGTGGTGCCGCATGACGAGCGCATGCAGGACTGGATCGAGATCCCCGTCGAGTACGCTCTCCCGCCCGCAGGTTCGCAGCACGACCGCATCGGCGTAGAGGCGAAACAGTACTCCGATCCCAGCGAGCTCGACGGCCTGATCGTGAACGCGGAACTCCTCGAATACGCCTCGGCGCGGGAACACCCCATTGGGCGCATCATCGAAGTCCTCGGCGCTCCCGGCGATTTTGGCATTGACGTTGAAATCATCATCCGGAAGCACCACCTGCCGCATCGCTTTCCGCCGGAGGTTCTGCAGCAGGCACAATCGTTCACCGAAGAGATCCCTCCCGCGGAACTCAACGCGGCCTGTCGCCGCGATTTCCGCCACCTGCCGATCGTCACCATTGACGGCGAGACCGCTCGCGATTTCGACGACGCCGTGCTGGTCGACGTGCTGCCGAATGGCCACTATGCGCTGCAGGTCCATATCGCCGACGTCAGCCATTACGTTCTGCCCGGCAGCCCCATCGATTCGGAAGCCCGCCTCCGCGGCACCAGCGTCTACTTCCCTGATCGCGCAGTGCCCATGCTGCCCCATGAGCTTTCCACCAATATCTGCTCACTGATGCCGCAGCGTGACCGGCTCGTGATGTCGGCCCTGATCGAGTTCGATCATGCCGGCGAACCCATCCGCCAGGAGTTCTGTCGCGGCATTATCCGCAGTGCCGAACGCATGACGTACACCAACGTTCACAAACTGCTCGAAGGCGACAAGGAACTCGAGGAGCGCTACGCCCCGCTCGTCGATCGCTTCCGTGTGATGAAGGAGTTCGCGGAGATCCTGATGCGCCGCCGTTTCAAGCGCGGTTCCATTGACTTCGACCTCCCCGAACCCCTGATCGAGTTTGACGAGTTCGGCGAGATGGTCGGCGTCAAACGCAGCCCTCGAAACATCGCGCATCGCATCATCGAAGAGTTCATGCTGGCCGCCAATGAGGCCGTTGCAGCCCATCTGTCAGCCACGGGATTGCCCGCAATCTATCGCACCCACGACCAGCCGGATCCCAAGCGCGTCCTCGAATTCGAGGAGGTGGCCGCCCAGTTCGGGGTGTCACTCGGCATCGGGGCGATGCCCGTCAACAAGATCCGCTACAAGGAGAAAAAAGCAGAAGGCCGCAAGGTCTACAAAGACATCGTGCTCCCCAAAGATGTCGTGATCTCCCCGCGCGCTTACCAGCGTCTGGTGGCCAAAATCGAAGGCAAGCCGGAAGAGCGCATCCTCAGTTACCTGATGCTGCGTTCTCTGCGCCAAGCCCGCTACAGCGAAGAGAACACGGGCCACTTCGCCCTGGCCACACAGTTCTACACGCATTTCACCTCGCCCATCCGCCGCTACCCGGACCTGATCGTCCATCGCCTGCTTGCGGCGACGCTTGACCGCCAAACGTACTCGAGCGAGGCGGAGATCAAAGCGATCGCCGGGGACTGCTCCACCAACGAACGCCGCGCCGCCGAAGCCGAACGAGAACTGGTGGAGTGGAAGAAGGCGAAGTTCATGGAGAGTCGCGTCGGCGAGCAGTTCGACGGCCTGATCATCAGCACCGCGCGATACGGAGCCTTTGTGGAACTCGCCGAACTCTTCGTGGAGGGTCTGGTGCCCATCGACACTCTGCCCGGCGACCGCTACACCTGGCAGGAGAACACCAGAAAAATCGTTGGCGCAAGAACCCGCCGCGAGTTCTCGATTGGCGACAAAGTACGCGTTATCCTGGACCGGGTGGACCCTCTGGAACGCAAGCTCCAGTTCGCAATCGTGGAGACCGCGCCGCCGAAGAAGCGCAAACGGCCGTCGTGATCTGATACAAAGGTTTCCGTGAACCGCCGAACTTTCCTGCAAAGTGCCACCGTCGCCGGTGCCGTGGCCGCGACAGCCCTTGAAGCCCCTGCTCAGATGAAGATCCCGATTATCGACTGCCATATCCACCTCTTCGACACGAGTCGGCAGCGGGGTGTACCGTGGCCCGCGAAGACCGATACGGTTCTCTACAAGCCAGCCCTGCCCGACCGCTACAAGAAGATCGCCATGCCTCTCGGTATCGTCGGTGCGATTGAAGTGGAAGCCAGCCCCTGGTACGACGACAATCAATTTGTCCTCGATATTGCGGCCAAAGAAAAATTCCTCGTCGGACACATCGGCGACCTTGAACCGGACAAGCCGGAGTTCCGCAAGCAGCTCGATCACTTCCACAAGAACCCGATCTTCCGCGGTATCCGCTACGGCAATCTTTGGGACCGCGATTTCACCGCAATGATCGGCAAGCCCGAATTCATTGCCGGACTCAAAGCCCTTGCCGACGCCGACCTCGTGATGGACTCCGCGAATCCCAACGCGCAACTCATCGCCGATCTCCTCCGCGTGACGGACAAAGTTCCGAACCTGCGCATCGTGATCGATCACCTGCCGCGCATCGAAAAGCCGTCTGACCCCGCAGCGCTCCGCCAGTATCAGGCCAATCTGGCCGAGCTGGGCAAGCGCAAGCAGGTCTTTTCAAAGGTTTCGGGCGTGGTGAAGAAGGTGAACGGCAAGGCCGAAGAGAACCCGGCCGCCTACAAGGCAACCATCGACGAGCTTTGGGCCACCTTCGGGGAAGACCGCCTCATCTACGGCAGCGACTGGCCGAACAGCGACCTTTGGGCCGAGTACCCCGTCGAACTCAAGATCGTGCGCGCGTACTTCGAAGCCAAAGGCGCTGAAGCGGCCAACAAGTACTTCTGGAAGAATTCACTGGCAGCCTACAAATGGGTCCATCGCGACCCGTCCCAGCCAAAGGCTTAGAGCCCGAAGGGCCACACGGACTGCACCGTTTTCCCTAAAACCTGCGCCAGTTCCTCGCGGTTGAGAAACTCCAGATGCTTGCGGAACAACTCCACTGCCTGCGCATAGGTGAGCTTGTTGCCGGAGACGGGCCAGTCCGTGCCCCACATTAAGCGCTTCGCACCGAACTTGTCGTAGAGCCTTTTCACCTGGACCTGCGAATCCGGATACGGATACGGCTGCTTCGACAGCGACCACATATGCGAGATCTTGACGAAGACCTTCGGATAACGCGCCAGCGCGAGGAGCAAGTCCAGCTTGCCTGGATCATCCAGCGGGGAGTCCGCCATATGATCGATCACTACCGTGAGCTCAGGGTTCTTCTCGATGAGTGGCACCAGCTCGGGCATCCTCACCACGGGAGCTAACACCGTCATAGGTACCTTCAGCTGCGCACACCTTCGCCACAAGGGCGGCATGAGCGGGCCGTGGATCCAGTCCCCCTCTGCAGTGGCTGAAGGACTGATCCGAACTCCCCGAAAGCCCTGCTCGGTCAGTTGGCTCAGGTGATCGGGTGCAGCCGGATCTTCCGGATTGACCCGCGCCACGGCGCGAAACTGCTGCGGGTAACGCTTGAGCACATCGGCTACATAGGTGTTGTCCCACTTGTAGTGGATCACCTGGATAATGACGGTGCGCGCGACGCCATTGGCCTTCATCAGGTCCAGCAGCATCTCCGCCGACGCATCGGCAGCGGGTGGCTTCGCGCCATCTGCGAACGGGAATGCCGGATCATGCTTCCAGACATGAACGTGAGAGTCGATCAACAGCGGAGCCGTTTGCCCCGGAGCACTGACAGCCGCGCCGGCCGCTGCGAGGAACGTCCGCCGGTGCATCATTTCAGCCCCAGAACTTTCGCCGGATTCGTCTTCGACATCAGGTCGATGTCGGCCTGCGAGATTCCCTCGCGCAGTAGCGCCGCGAAGTAAGCCACCAGCCCGTCAGGATGCAGTGGATTCGCAGCCTGACCCAGATCGCTCGACAGAATGCAGTACCTCGGACCCACGCTCCGGATCGCATCCGCGTACTCTTTCATCGTGTACTCCGGGTTCTTTCCAACAGTTCCGTTGTAGACAAACTCAAGGTAAGCGCCCAGGTCCGCCGCTTCCTTCATCTGTGCCACCGTCATGCGTACCGGCGCAATTAACGGGTGTGTGACCACGACATGCTCAACCCCCTGCCGTTTCGCCTCACGAATGATCATCAGCCCTTCCTGCGCCGAAGAGTGCCCCGTCTCGAGCATCAGATGGTGTTTCGCAGCCAGCGCGATCACCTGCTTCGTCTCCGGGAGCAACTCACCGTTCTTTGAAACTGAAACGAAGGGACGGTTCTCCTTCGAGTAACGAACCTGATTCTCCGAGTCGAACGTCGGCATCCAGATCACGCGCCCAAGGCCGCCCTCCACCAGGACCATCCTCTCGATGGCCGCCGGGTTCACGCCTCCCACCGAGCGGTTCAGATCGATTCCGCCAAACACCTCCAGACCCGGTGCCTGCTTCTTCACGATCCACGCCAGAGACGCTGTGGGCTCATAGTGATTCTTCAGGACAAGGCCGCGCATGCCGCGCGACAGTGCCAGTTTCACCAACTCGTCCGCATCGATCGAACGGGCCACGCTGTCCGGACCCGAGTGCGCATGAATGTCGACCACTCCGTTCAACTGCGCACACAGCGGCACGCTCAGTAACAGCGCGATGGCGATCTTCACAGCTTTACCCGATCCATCACAGGCCAGACTTCTTCCACCTGGTTTCCACGGCACGCATAGATTCTGTCATACAGATTCGCCGTGGGATCGCAATGCGGCGGCAGCAGTTCCACGCGCGAACCCACCCGGAGGTTCGTATCCAGATACCCAAACTCATCGCCGCCCCAACGGTAAGTGACGCCCGGCAGACCCACAGGCTCCGGTCCAAATGGCCGATCCGTCGAGAAAGCTTTGTAGCCCGCATCCACCGTCACAAACGCTGAGTGGTTCGCACTGATGACTGTCGCCAGTACCGTCATCGAATTTGCAAACCCCGCGTTGATCCTCTTGTAAGCAAGATCCATCAGTGGATACGAGCCGGCCTGCAGTTCTGTGACTTCGGGCAACGTGAGGTCGACCGTCCAGGTTCCGGTGCTCCCGCCCGAGAGGATATCCGTTTCCATACCCTTCGCAGCAAAGGCGTCGCAAACCTCTGCAGCCAGCCCAAACGCAGCGCTGGAAATCCGCCGCCGTTCTGCTTCATCGGCGCCATGCGAGCCGCTCACAGAGTACGCCTGGATGCCCCGCAGTCGCAGACTGCCGGCGCGATCCACCGCTTCCGCAATCGCCACCGCCTGCTGCTTCGACCCAGCACCGGTCCGGTGATCGCCAATGTCGAGATCCACCAGAACGTCGATCCTGCGCCCAGCAGCGACAGCCGCTTCCTGATACCAGCCCACCTGCACCTCGTGATCGACCACCACCATGGCACCCGTCACGACAGCACGGGCCATCTTCAGCGGGTCGGCCAGCGGCGAGGTCAGCAACAACCCCGAAATTCCAGCCCGCGTCAGCATTTCCGCCTCCGGAACCGTCGCCACGCACATGCCGCAAGCCCCGGCCACGATCTGTCGCCGCGCCAGTGCCACGCACTTATGGGCCTTCGCATGGGGACGCAGCAGCTTCCCCGCCATGCGCGCATCGTCAGCCGCTCGTGAGAGATTCGCTTCCAGCAGGTCAAGATCGACGACAAGCGCCGGGGTCGGGATGGTCTGTTTTGTATGGGTCAACTGATATTCTCTGAAGTGTCCAGCGGCGCTTCCGTGCGCCAAGCCACTCGAATATGGATCGTATCGCAACGCTAAAACCCACGGCGGTCAACGCCATCCTCGCCCAAGTGCGTCTGCTCCAGGCCAGTGGAAAGAAGATCACATCTCTCATGAGAGGTGAACCGGATTTCCCCACGCCCCCGCACATCGTGGAGGCCTGCACGAAGGCGCTGGGGAACGGCCGCACCCGCTATCCCGACAACCGTGGCGAAAAGGCTCTGCTCGAAGCTGTAGCCGCGAAACTCCAGCGCGATAACGGCCTCACCTATGATCCCGGCACCGAAATCATCGCCACCTCCGGAGCGACTTTTGGAATCTATGCAGCCCTCGCCGCGATCCTTGAGGACGGTGACGAAGTTCTTCTCCAGGATCCCGTCTACGACGCCTATCACTCACCAATCAAGCTTCTCGGCGGTGTCCCTGTACCGGTCCACTCGCAGATCGTTGCGGGACGCTTTTCGCTCACGGCCGAAGCTCTTGAAGCCGCCTGGACACCTCGCGCAAAAGTCCTGATCCTCAACACGCCGTGGAATCCGGTGGGCAGCGTGCTGACCCGCGACGAACTGACGGCGGTCGCCGAATTCTGCGAGCGCCGCAACCTCTGGCTCGTCGGGGATGAGATCTACGAAGCCATCACCTATGACGGCGCCAAACACCTTTCCGCACCAGCGGCGGCGCCTCAGATCCGCGACCGCTACATCCACGTCAACAGTCTGTCGAAGACGTACTCCATGCCCGGATGGAGAGTCGGCTACTGTGCCGGACCCGCTGCCCTCATTCAGCGCATGTTCATGGTCCTCGCCCAATCGAGCCGCGGCCCAGCCACCTTCATTCAGGACGCTGCAGCCGTCGCTCTTGCTGGTCCGCAGGATTGCGTGAGCGAGATGCGTGCCGAGTACACCAGGCGTCGCGCCAAAGTCCTCGCCGCGCTGCAGGGCATACCCAACGTGGGCGCCATCGCGCCCGAAGGCGGCTTCTTCGCCATGGCCGACATTCGAGCGTTGAACCAGCCTTCGAATGAAGTCCGCAAGCGCCTTTTGGAAGAACATGGACTAGTCGTGATCCACGGCTCCGCTTATGGCCCCGGGGGCGAAGGCACGCTGCGGGTTTCTTTCGCCAGCGGAGGCCAGATTCTCGATCAAGGGTTATCCCTCCTCCGCCAGGGCCTTGCATGACTCTCCAGGCAGACCTTGCCGCCGCCCTCACCGGCGAAGTCCGCTTCGACAAAGTGACGCGGCTGCTCTACTCCACCGACGCCAGCGTCTATCAGATCGAACCCGTCGGGGTCGTGATACCGAAGACTCGCGACGACATTGTCCGGGCTTTCCAAATCTGCCGCCAGCACGACGTATCAGTCACGATGCGAGGAGGCGGCACCGCTCAGGCGGGTCAGGCGATCGGCGCGGGACTGCAGATCGACACCTCGAAATACTACAATCGCCTGCTCGAAGTGAATGCCGAGGAACGTTGGGTACGAGTCGAGCCCGGCATCGTTCTCGATGAACTCAACGCCCAACTCGCGCCGCTTGGCCTCCGCTTCGCGCCCGACATCTCCACCGCCAGCCGCGCCACCATCGGCGGCATGATGGCCAATAATTCGAGCGGCGCGCGCAGCGTTCTGTACGGCATCACCATCGATCACGTCCTGGAGCAAACCGTTCTGCTGGCAGACGGCAGCATAGTTCAGTTCCAGGACACGCCGCGGGATGCCGTCCCCTCGGGCGAGACATTGGAAGCCCGCTGCTACCAGACCGTTCTGGACCTGGCCCGCACCCATGCCGACGAGATCGACCGCCGCTACCCGAAGATCCTTCGCCGCGTCGGAGGCTACAACCTGGACCGGTTCACAGACCAATCCGCCCCTGTGAACCTCGCGCACCTGATGGTCGGCTCCGAAGGGACCCTCGGCGTTGTTCTGGAAGCCAAACTCCGCCTCGTACCGCTGCCGAAAGCCAAGGCCCTGATGGTGATCCTGTTCAGTGATCTCCTCGATTCGCTCTCCGCCACGCCGGTCATCCTCAGGCACCACCCCTCGGCCATCGAAGTCATGGACAAGGCGATCCTCGACAACACTCGGCAGAACGCGGGTCTCGAAAAAATCCGCAGCAGTTTCGTTGTCGGCGACCCCGCGTCCATCCTTTGCGTCGAGTTTTACGCGGACCGCAAAGAAGATCTGCCCGCCCGCCTCGCAGCCCTCGAAGCCGACCTCCGAGAGCACGGCTACGGTTATCACTTCCATACCGAAACCGAGATCCCCGCGCAGGCCAGAATCTGGAGCCTTCGCGAAGCAGCTCTCGGGCTCTCCATGGCCACGCGCGGCGATTCGAAATCCATCTCGTTCGTCGAAGACACAGCCGTCGCTCCTGAAAAGCTGAGCGAATTCATCGGACGCTTTCTGTGCATCATCGAAGCCCACGGCACCACCGCTGGTATTTACGCCCACGCCTCTGTAGGCTGCCTTCACGTTCGGCCCGTCATCAATATGAAGACCGCCGACGGCGTGAAGAAGTTCGAAGCCGTTGCGCAGGCCGTAGCCGATCTGGTTCTGGAATACGGCGGAGCACTCTCCGGCGAGCACGGCGACGGCCTCGTCCGCAGCCCGTTCATGCGTCAGATGTTCGGCGACACTCTCTACGAAGCCTTTCGGCAGGTGAAGCGTACGTTCGATCCTGCAGGTCTCTTCAATCCCGGCAAGATTGTCGACGCTCCGCCGATCACCGCCAACCTTCGCTACGGTGCTGCCTACAAGGCCATTAACCCGTTCACCTTCTTCGACTATTCCGAATTCGGCGGCATGGCGGGAGCGGTCGAAATGTGCAGCGGCGTCGGTGCCTGCCGCAAGAAGCTCTCCGGCAACATGTGCCCGTCGTACATGGCAACCCGCGATGAAAAGGACTCCACCAGGGGCCGCGCCAACGCGCTCCGCCTCGCCATGTCCGGGAAGATGGAAGAGTCCGGGCTCGGAGACGACGGTGTGAAGGCATCACTCGAACTCTGCCTCGAATGTCGAGCCTGCAAAGCGGAGTGCCCCGTCGGCGTCGACGTAGCCCGCTTCAAAAGCGAATTCCTGGCCGACTACTACACCCGCCATGGAATCCCGCTCAAAGCGAAGGCACTTGGCCATGTTCACAAGACCGCCGGACTGGCCAGTCGCTTCGCCGGAATCGCGAACGCAGTAGCCGCCAATCCCTTCACCAGGTGGGTCAACGAAATCGCGTTAGGAGTCGACGCCCGCCGAACCCTCCCCAAGTGGAAAGCAAACACGTTCGCCAAACAATCCGCCGCTGCCCGTCTGAGCCGTGACCGTAAGGGAGCGGGAGCCACAATCGCCCTGTTCAACGACACCTTTACCAACCACTACGATCCCGAAATCGGCATGGCAGCCCTCGAAATCCTCGAGCGAACGAACCACACCGTAAACATCGTCAAACCCGGCTGCTGCGGACGCCCCCTCATCTCGCAAGGCCTCCTGAAAGAAGCCCGCCAGCAAGCTGCCCAGGTGGTGGAAGCCCTGTTACCCCTCGCCGCCGCAGGCCAAAAGATCCTGTTCCTCGAACCCTCCTGCCTCTCCGCGGTGAAAGAAGACGCCCAAGGTCTCCTTCGCGGCGACCTGCAAGCCAAAGCCAGACAAGTCGCCGCCGCCTGCCAACTTTTCGACGAGTACGCCGCGACTCTCCCGCTCACCCTTCGCGAAGCCCCGGGCAAACTCCTGCTGCATGGCCACTGCCATCAGAAATCCATGAACCTGCTCGGTGCCAGCATCGCCCTGCTCAACAAAATCCCGAACGCCAGCATTCAGGACCTCGATGCCGGCTGCTGCGGCATGGCAGGCTCCTTCGGCTACATGAAAGACCACTACGACGTCTCAACTGCCATCGCCGAACGCAAACTCCTGCCCGCCGTTCGCAAGATGGCGCCGGAAGACATTCTGGTCGCCACCGGCACCTCATGCCGCCACCAGGTCCTCGAACTCGGCCACACGAAGGCCGTCCATCCAGCCGTCCTCATCCGCGACCTTCTATCCTGAAAGATGCGAATCACAGCCGACCAGATCGAAGCCCTGAACCCCTGGTTCTACGTACACGACTTCGGGCGCGGCCTGAAAACCACGCCCGCCATTCCGCCGAACGTCAGCGCCATCCATGACACACGCCTCGCCATGGTGGAAGCGGCCGTAATCTCACACTTCGGCACACGGGCCGCCGGGCTCGATTGCCTCGATGTCGGCTGCCACGAAGGCTACTACTCTCTCGCCATGGAGCGCCTCGGCTTCCGCACCAAAGGCGTCGACGCGCGCGCCGAAAATCTTCTCCGCGCCCGCTTCGTTGCCGACGCCAGCGACTCAGCCGTCTCCTACCGCGAGGGCCGCGTGGAAACTCTTGCGGCCGACGAAAACCGCACGTACGACCTCACCCTCTTCCTCGGCCTGCTCTACCATGTGGAAGACCCCATGCTCTGCCTGCGCCAGGTAGCCGCAGTCACCGGTGAGTTCTGCGTCATCGAAACCCAGGTCGTCGACGAAGTGGAAGGTTACGCCGAGTGGGGATCACAGGAGTGGACCCGCCCCTACCAGGGCATCATCGCCCTCATTGACGAGGGCGGCGACTTCTCCGCCGGCATCCGCGAAACCGGCGTTACCCCCATGGCAACCTGCCCCTCACCCAAAGCCCTCATGTTTATGCTCCGTCAGGCAGGCTTCCGCCGCGCCGAATTAGTCACCCCCGGCCCCGGCGCTTACGAGCAACACGCCCGAGGCAAACGCGTGGTCTGTGCGGCATGGAAATGAGCCTCACTGAGCAGTTCCTCCAGCATCAAAAGCAGTTCGAAGCGGGCGCGAAAGCCAGCGGCCTCACCGATGCCGATCGGTACTACTGGTATCACACGGTGGACCTGGGCAACGGCCTCACCACGCCCGGCATCTACGACTACCGCGACACCATCGCGTCCTTCAATTTCCCCGAAGACATGTCCGGCATGACGGTCCTCGACGTCGGCTCCGCCACCGGGTTCTTCGCCTTCGAATTTGAACGACGTGGCGCCCGCGTAGTATCCGTCGAACTCCCGTCCCTTCGCGATCTCGACCGTTTCCCCGGCCAGGACGTCGAAAGTTCTCTGCGCAAAATCGAGAACATGATGTTCCCCGCAACTCTCGATTCCACTGACTTCAAACGCACACCCTACACCGAACGCGATCTCTACTGGTATCTCCTCGAAGGGCCCTTCCGCTTCTGCCGTGAACAACTCGGCTCCCGCGTGGAACGCTGCTACTCCACCGTCTACGACATCACCCTTGAACGCACCGGCGTGCGCGAAGGCTTCGATCTCGTATTCATCGGCGACGTCCTCATCCACACCCTCTACCCGCTCCGCGCACTTGCGGCCCTTGCCCCTCTCTGCCGAGGCCAGCTCGTCTTCGCCGGAGTCCTCCCCGACGGCCCGCAAGAGCCCCCGGCCATGGTCTACATCGGTGGCTCTGATCCGTCCGATGACGAAGTTGCGTGGTGGCACCCGAACCTCTCTTGCCTCGTGCAGATGCTCAGGAAACTGGGCTTTGCCGATGTCGAGCAAGTGGGCTTTCACGAAGGCAGCCTTCGCCCGTCCGGCTACCAGTTCAAACGCGTCATCCTGCGTGCTCTGAAGAAGACGTGACAGCCCTCCGAGCCACCTGTCTCACAAAGACTTACCCCCTCGACGGCTCGCCCTGGTCTCGTTTCCGCCACGCTCTCAATCCCGCCTCGCAGATCCGCGGCATCGAGGCTCTGTCCGACGTCTCGTTTACCGTCGACAAAGGTGAAGCGTTCGGCATCATCGGCAGCAATGGCTCCGGCAAGAGCACGCTTCTCCAGATCGTGGCCGGCATCCTACGGCCCTCTTCCGGCGAGATCGAAGTGCACGGACGGCTCTCCGCGCTTCTCGAACTCGGCTCCGGCTTCTCGCCCGAATTCACCGGCCGCCAAAACGTCTTCCTGAAC
>JAOAPO010000266.1 GCA_025462945.1 Bryobacterales bacterium | reverse complement strand
CCACCTCCGGTTTCTGCAGGGTGCTCTTTTGCAGGCGGCCGCGCAGCAGGGCGAGCGAGCGGTGCAGATGGCTTTTTACGGTACTGACTGGCATGTCCAATACCTCCGAGATTTCCGCTGGGTCGAGATCTTCCTGGTAGCGCAGCAGGACCACTGCCTTTGCCTTTTCGGGCAGCGCCTCCACAAGGCGGCGCAGGTGGCTGTTCAGCAGGAAGTCACCATCGCGGGTTTCCGTAGCAGGGTCAGGCACGCTGTCGAGGCCGACGCTGGGCCTGAGCCTTCGCTTTCGCACTTCGTCGATGGACCGGTGACAGACCGTCCGCCGGAGCCACCAACTGGCGTGCGCCGAGGTTTCGATCCGCCCGAGGTTCTGGTAGAACTGCAGGAAGACATCCTGCGCCAGTTCCTCGGCGACTTCGCGGTTCCGCAGAAAGCGCAGGGCGAGGCTGAACACCATCGACTGGTTGTCGGCGACGACCGTTGCGAAATCGAGCCGGGTGTTGCTGCCGGCACTCTCACTTCCCACACCTGCTATTACGGGGGACCCAGGGAGGAGATTGCAACTTTGTTACGGCGCGATCAGATGGACGCCCGAACTCCGTTGCGCGTTGTCGGTCACGGTGACGGGCTCGCCCTTATCCTCGAAAGCCTTGAGGAAGTCGGGATCGAACCAGTCGTTGTTTTCCACGTCGTCCCAGGCGAACAGCTTGTAGTCGCCCGGCCGGATGCTTTCGAAGTGAAACCGGCCGTACTGGTCGCTCGTGTAAGCGTGAAACGAGTCATTGCGGTTGCGTCTGGCCAGCGGCGCGGCCAGAACGACGGTAGCGCCCGGGACCGGCTTGTCGTCTTTGTCGAGGACAACACCGTCGACTTGTCCGCCTTCAAAGGTGACGATGAGGTTGAGGCTGATTCGGGAGCCTTCTGTGACAGTGAGACCGTCCTCGAACACGTCGACTGATTCTGAGCGGGCGCTCTGGATGTGCATGCCCTGCCTCTCGCCCCAGAGTTCGACCGAGTAACGCCCGGGCGGCAGAGTGGTCTGAAAAGCGTTGTCGGTACTGAGTTCCGCGGCCGGGCCGTTACCTCTGTTGTCTGTGAAGTGGATGTAAAACGGACGCGGTTTGCCGGGGTCTTTGCCTTCAATGGTGACGCGGCCTTTGACTTCCGAGCCTGTAGCCGCCGCGAGACGCATGCCTTCCACGTTGCCGTTTACGCGCAGGGTGGTGGCGGGCGACTCCTGCCGCGGCTCTACGCGGGCTCGAATCTTGTAGGATCCCGGGGGAACGCCGGTAATTTCAAACTCCCCGCCCGGGCCGATACCTCTGGCTGACAGCCGGTTCGTGCCTAACTCCTCGGGAAATTCGAGGTCGACGTAGCGTACCTGACCGGCGGGAGATGTCGCTCGACCGGTCACGCGGTAGACGGGGCTGCGCACCAGTGGGATATCGATACCGGCCACCCGGGCACCCAGGGCGATCTCAACCAGTCGGGCTCCGGCAGGGTCGAAGACGCCCGGGTACAAAGTGGGCACCAGCGCGGTGGGTTGGGTGGGTGGATTTTTCGATCGATCGACAGGCTGCCGAAAACCGTAAGCGTTACCCTCGTTGACGGGTTCGGCTCGGACGAGGTATCTGCCTGCCGGGAGGTTGGCGATCCGGTAGTGTCCCAGGTCGTCAGTCCGGGTCTCCGCGACGGACGGGAAGACCGGCCCGCCCGGGCGGAAGTACTCGCGCCGCATGACGGTGACCTCGGCTCCGGAAACGGGCTCGCCATCTGAATCGAGAACAGTCCCGCTGATGACGCCGAAGGGCAGAAGCCGAATCTGGACGTTCCTGAGTTCCTGACCGGCTTCGAGCTTAATGGTCGTCCCGGTGGCGCCCGATTTTCGGGCACCGTAGTACGTGCTTAGATACCCGTTCCGGACGCCTTTGAGGCGGTAGTTCCCGGCTGGCAGACCTGCCATCTCGAAGTTGCCTTTCAGGTCTGTCGTCGTTGAAGAGGCTGGAGCGTTGCCGCCGTCGATCAGTTCGGCGAGTAACACCACCTTGCGGAGGGGAATACCAGTCCCGGCATCGACCACGTTTCCGGAGATCGCGCAGGTGGCGGCCGGTTTTTCCTGTGGAACGAACAGGAGCGCGAGCACGATTGCGCTGGCCAAAGGCATGGTCGCCAGTATAGATTAATGTGGGGAGAAGGGGCGAAACTCCGCTTCTCCAGAATCCCATTGAGCTAAAAATCCCTTAAATGGAAACGCATGTTAGAGTGTCTTCAGAAGTCCTTTAGTTTCAATCGCGAAGGCGTTGTTTTCCTGGCACGCCACGTGCACTAACAAGTGACTGGAAAGGTGCGTTTGGCACCGTAAAGATGGCAAAGGATCTGAGATTTCAGCTCTCGACCGCGCTGCTCACGGTAGTCTCCGTGGCGGCGGCGATCGCTGCTGTCCTGAACTACCAGCAACTGCACCGTTTCCCGCTGCCCGATGACGGTGCGGTTTGGCGCGAGCGCAATGGCCGGGTGGTAGCGGCTCGGGTGGCGGAGGGCGGTCCTGCCGACCGCGCCGGTATCCGCGTGAACGATACGCTTCAGACGATCCAGAGTGTTCCGATTTCTTCAGCCGAAGATGTTGCGCGCCGGCTGGCTGCATTCGGTGCGTGGGCAAGGGCGACGTATGTTGTCCGACGAGCCGGGGTGAATGACGTCAAAGCGACAGTCATCATCGGCGAGGCTGCCCGGGGCGTGGCTTACACCTACCAGTATCTGGTGGGTGCCTTTTACCTCGCCATCGGCCTCTTCATCTATTTCCGTCGCGGCAGTGCGGTCAAGGCGCGGCACTTCTACATTTTTTGTCTGGTGTCGTTTATCTTTTCGTGTTTTCACTACACGGGCAAGCTGAACGCGTTTGACCAGGTGATGTATTGGGGTAACGTCATCGCAGGGTGGCTGGCTCCCGCGTTGTTCCTGCATTTTGCCCTGACTTTCCCGGAGCCGGCGAAATGGTACCGGCGCGGCATGGCGACCGCCTGCTACATGCCGGGCATCGTTCTCACCGTCCTCTACGCTTCATTCGCGACAGGACTGGTGATTACGCCGGGTACGTCGCTGCCGGAAGTCAGAGAACTTCTGGATCGCATGTGGATGGGGTTAATAACCCTGAACTGGACCGTCAGCTGCCTGGTGCTGCAACGCGGGTACAGGCGTGCCGAGGACCCCGTGATCCGCCAGCAATTGAAGTGGCTGCGCAACGGGTTGCTTTTCGGCTTCGCGCCCTTCGGTCTGCTTTACGCCGTGCCGTATGTTTTGAATCTTCAGGCCAGTCCCCTGCTGAACTATTCCGTTCTTACGCTGCCGTTGATTCCGCTCACGATCGCGTGGTCGATTCTCCGTTACCGCCTGATGGACGTGGATGTGATCTTCCGCCGCGGCTATGCGTACACGCTCGCGACCCTGATCATTCTGGCGACCTTCTACGGCATCGTGTTCACGATCGGCAACATGATCCAGAAGAACGTCAAGGACGTTTCGAGTTCTCAGCTGATCTTTGTGATGCTGATCGCCACGTTCCTTTTCCAGCCCATTCGGAACTGGATCCAGGAGCGGCTCGATCGCCACTTCTACCGTGATGCTTATGACTACCGCAAGACGCTGGTCGACTTCGTTCGGGAACTGAATTCGACCGAAGGCATTGACCATATGCTGCAGTCAGTGGCTGACCGGCTGATGCAGACGCTGTCGATCCGGCACGTGGCTTTCTTCTTTAGTGAGCCCGGCAGCCACGACACCAAGTGGAAGCTGCGGGCGTCGATGGGTTCCAGCGGGAGGCCGTTGACAGGCGCGACCAACCTGGATCTCTCGTTCCTGAACTGGGATCGCCCGACCCAACCGTATCTATTCTTCGAACGCACCCGGTACCACCTCGATGTGATTGCCAGCAACTGGGCGCCGCCCATCCGGCAGACGATTGCGGATCTGGACCTGAACTACTACCTGCCATGTATGGTTCGGGGCCGAACGGTGGCCTTCCTGGGCGTGAGCCGCACGGAGACCGGCGAGTTCCTCTCGACGGAAGATCTGGAACTCCTGCTGACGCTGGCAAACTACGTCGGCATCGCCATCGAGAACGCGGATCTCTACCGGTCGCTGTCTGAGAAGGCGGGCGAGTATGAGCGACTGAAAGAGTTCAGCGAAAACATCGTCGAGTCCATCAACGTGGGTATTCTCGCGGTGGGCCTGGACGATCGCGTGGAGAGCTGGAACGCGCAGATGGAACGTCTGAGCGGTATTGGCCGCGAGGATGCGACAGGCCGGACCCTGACCGAATTGCTGCCTGCGCCGCTCGTGGAAGAGCTGGACAAGACGCGGAATGAAGTCCGCATCCACCACCTTTATAAGTTCACGTTCGATGCCGCAGAAGGCGAGGCGACGGTGAACATTGCCATCACGCCGCTGGTGTCGCGTGAGATGGAGCAGATCGGCCGCCTGGTGATCTTCGACGACATCACGCACCGTGCAGAACTGGAGCGGCGACTGGTGCAGGCCGACAAGCTCTCGAGCATCGGCTTGCTGGCCGCCGGTGTCGCGCACGAGGTGAATACGCCGCTCGCCGTGATCTCGACGTATGCGCAGATGCTGGCCAAGCAGGTGGCTGGCGACGAACAGAAGTCGCGGATGCTGGACAAGATCTCGAAGCAGACGTTTCGCGCCAGCGAGATTGTGAATTCGCTGCTGAACTTCTCGCGATCGTCAGGCACGGAACTGGGTGGCGTGCAGATGAATGCGGTGATTACCGAAACCTTGTCTTTGCTTGAGCATCAGATGCGTAAAGCGGGCATCGAAGTCGTTGCGGATTTGTCGACGGCACTGCCACTCGTGAAGGGTAACGCGGGCAAGCTGCAGCAGGTGTTCCTGAACCTGTTCATCAACGCGCGCGACGCAATGGAGCCGAAGGGTAAATTGGAAATCATCACACGTGAATCGGGGCAGATGGTTGAGATCGATGTTATGGATTCGGGGCACGGCATCGCGGCGGAGCACCTGAGTATGATCTACGATCCGTTCTTCACGACGAAGGGCGCGGGGCGCGGCACTGGTCTCGGCCTGTCGGTCACTTACGGCATCATTCAGGAACATGGCGGGCATATCGAGGCAAGATCGCGCGAGAACGGCGGCACCTGTTTCCACCTGACGTTCCCCATCGCTGCTGCCGCCCCGGCTAAACCCGTGGAACTGCCGGTTCAGGCAATCGAGCCGACCGGCTCTGTGAACGCGGCGGTGACCGCATGATGCACGTGCCGGGTGACCCGCGCGGCCGCATCCTGATCATCGACGACGAAGCTGAGATCCGGGAGAGCCTGGAACTGCTGCTGACGATGGAGGGCTACGAAGTCGATCTGGCCGAGGATGGCCTGGTCGGCGAGCGTAAGTTCGATCAGCGGGCCTACGATCTTGTGCTGCTGGACCTGATGATGCCGGTCAAGAGCGGCATGGAGGTTCTCCGCGACATCCGCGAGCGCGACCGCCAGACGCCGGTGTTCATGATCACGGCTTTCGGAACCGTGGAAGCGGCTGTGCAGGCGGTTAAGCTGGGCGCGAACGACTACCTCTCGAAGCCTTGGGATAACGATAAGCTCCTGATTGAAATCGATCGGGCGATCGCGGGCCAGCGGCTGCTGGATGAAAACACCGAGCTGAAGCGGGCTCTGAAGCAGCGCTACAGCTTCCCGAGCATCATCGGCAAGAGCGATCGCATGCTGCGGGTGCTCGATCTGGTGTCACAGGTCGCCACCAGCCGGTCGACGATTCTGATCACGGGCGAGACCGGCACGGGTAAAGAGCTGATCGCGAAAGCGATTCACGCAAACTCGCCGCGAGCTGATTTTCCGTTCGTGGCGGTCAACAGCGGGTCGCTGCCGACTGACCTGCTGGAGTCGACCCTGTTTGGGCATGTGAAGGGCGCGTTCACGAGCGCGATTCACACGAAGAAAGGCGCGTTCGAAGTCGCCAACAAGGGCACGATCTTCTTCGATGAAGTGGGGACGATCGGGGCCGAGACACAGGCAAAGCTGCTGCGCGTGATTCAGGAAAAGGAGTTCACGCCGCTGGGGTCGAATGACGTCAGTAAGGTGGATGTCCGGATTCTGGCGGCAACGAATGCCGATCTGCGGAAGATGGTGGACGAGCGTAAGTTCCGCGAGGATCTCTACTACCGTCTGAACGTCATCAACATCAATCTGCCGCCGCTGCGTGATCGGCGTGAAGACATTCCGCTGCTCACCCAACACTTCCTCGAGAAGTTCAGCCATGAGAACGACAAGTTCCTGGACGAAGCCGGTCATACGACGCTGCGCTTCGAGCCGGACGCCCTGCAGATCATGCTGGATCACAACTGGCCTGGCAATGTCCGCGAGCTGGAGAACGTGGTGGAGCGGGCCGTGGTGCTCGCCTCAAACCAGATCATCCAGGTAGACGTGATGCCGGATTACCTGCTGCATGCGAACGGGATTCGGGTACGGCGCAGCGAGAACGAAGCGCTGCCTGCGGATGCGTCACTGTTCGAGATTGTTGCCGACTTCGAGCGGAAGACGATCATCGAGCATCTGGAGCGGTTTACGTGGAGTCAGACGGAGACGGCTGAGGCGCTGCGAGTGCCGCTTTCGACGCTGAATCAGAAGATCAAGCGGCTCGCTATCGACGTGAAAAGGAAGACCTCAGTACCCGCCGTTTAAACTGGAGTATGGCTTCTTCCCCGCGCGATTACGGGCCCCTGTTCTGGGCCCTCATCGGCGCAACCTTTCTTGGATTTTTGGGTATGGGCACGGTGCTGCCTCAGATGGCGCCGCACGTCCGCCACGATCTGGGCGGCAGCGATCGCACGGTGGGTTTCGTCATCGGCGTGTTCTCGTTCGTGGCTCTCGGCGGTCGATTCTTTTCAGGACCTCTGGCCGATAACCGGGGTCGCAAGGTCTCGTTTCTGACTGGCCTCGTCAGCTGTGGACTAGCGGGCGCTGCCTATCTGCTGCCCATCGGCATTCCGGGCGCGTACCTGGGCCGTGTTTTGCAGGGGTTCGGTGAAGCGTGCCTCTACACTGGCGCGGCCGCCTGGGCGATCGAGCTGGGTGGGGTGGAGCGCAGCGGCCAAACGCTCGGCTACGTCTCGACGGGGATCTGGGGCGGTATCTCCGCAGGTCCCGTGGTGGGTCACTGGCTGGGGTCGTTCGAGCGTGCCGCGATGATGCAGGTGGTGACGGCCGTGGTCGCCTTCGTGGTGTTGTGGCGCGTGCCGGAGGCTTACCGGCCCAGCGATCATCCGCCAAGACGGCACTGGTTCCCGCAGTCGCTGATCAAGCCCGGTTTCGCCATCGGGTTCGTCAACGTGCACTACCCGGTGATCACCGGCTTTTTGATTCTGCACCTTGCGAGTCATGGCAACTCCGGGGCGGCAGCGTTCTCGGCTTACGCCGGCTTCATCCTGGTTTCGCGCTTCTTCCTCGGTGGTTTGCCGGATCGCATCCATCCGAGCATCACGTTCTTCGGCGGTATCGCGTGCATGGCAGTCGGGCTCGTGGTGATCGCTTCCGGACCGGGTCCGGTTGTGGCGATCGGCGCAGCGGCACTGCTGGGCTTCGGCTTCTCGTTTCCGTGGTCGTCGATCGCAGGGACGGTGCTGCGCCGGACTCCGGCCAACGAGCATGGCACCGTGGTGGGCGTCCTGAGCGCGTTTTACGACCTGTTCGTGGGCATGAGCTCGTTCGCTGCGGGCACGGTCTCAGAGCACTACGGGTACGCGGCGGCGTTCATCATGGCGGCAGCTTCGCTCCTGGCCGCGGCTGTGATGGGGATGGTGGTTTTCTTCCGGAAGACGCCTGATATCGCAGCAGCTCCCAGAGAAGAGTACGCCGAAACCTGCGAACCATAGAACTGCCTTCTGTGGTTTACTGGCTTACATGTACAAGTTGTTTGCAGTTGGCCTTGTAGCCTTGCTCCCGGCCGTGGGTCAGGTGAAGATCACGCCCGGCTCCAATGAGATTGCTGTCCAGATTGACGGTAAGCCTTACACGACCCTCTACTATGGCCCGCAGCAGCCGAAGCCCTACCTGCATCCGCTGCGGGCGGCCTCGGGCACGGTGGTCACGCGCGGGTTCCCGATGGAGAAGATCCCGGGCGAACTGACAGACCATCCGCACCAGAGGTCGTTGTGGTTTGCGCATCAGTCGGTGAACGGCTACGACTACTGGAACAACGAGTTCGCGTACGAGAAGGATCCGAAGTACAAGGGCAAGATCGGCCACATTTTCGTGACGAAGATCAACAGCGCGAAGGGCGGCGCAAAGTCGGGTGAGATTTCGTTTTCAGCCGACTGGAAGCAACTGGATGGCGTGGTCGTCATGAATGAAGACCGCAAGATGACGTTTCACTCGGATACGGGCGAGAATCGCATCGTGGATTTCGACATCGTGCTGACGGCGAAGGAGACGGTCACGTTCGGCGATGAGAAGGACGGCGTATTCGGAATTAGGCTCGCAGCGGGTCTGGAAGAGCCCGATGCGAAGTCACCGCCAGAGCCGAAGCGGACCGGCGTGATGACCAACGCGCAGGGCTGCCGGCTGGAAGCGGAGTGCTGGGGCAAGCGTTCAGAATGGATGGACTTCTCGGGCACTGTAGAAGGCAAGCCCGTCGGCGTCGCGATCTTCGATAATCCGGCGAATCCGCGTTTCCCGGCGTACTGGCATGTGCGCGGCTACGGCCTGTTCGCGAACAACATCTTCGGGCTGCATGACTTCCTGAAGAACAAACAGAAGGACGGCGAGTTGACTCTTAAGCCTGGTGAACAACTCCACTTCCAGTACCGTGTTGTGGTGCATCCGGGCGATGCGTCGCAGGCCAAAGTCGGCGAGCTCTACAAAGCGTACGCGTCAGTGGGAAAATGACACGCCGAAGCCGGTAGTGTACAGGATGTCATTCGACTTCCGGTCGGGCGAGGGCGTATTCAGGTAGCGATTGCTCACCGAGAGATTCCAGTTCAGCCATTTGGCGATTCTGACGGCGGCGCCAACGTCTACGTTGACGCGATATTGGCCCGGTCGCGTCACGTCGTGGAAGATCTTGGCCGTCTGGAAGATGGTGGTGGAACCATTGAACTTGAACTGGTAATCGTCTCCGTAGTAGGCTTCGGCGGAGTTGCGGACGAAGGTTGCAAAGGCTGAACGGTTGTAGTCACCACCCAGGAGCAGATCGAGGCGGGTGCGCGTTGTGGCCAATGCGTGGTAACCGCCGCCAGCGCCGACTACAAAGCGCAGGTCAAGGTTCTGGAAGCGGTCGTATTCATAATCGTTGAACACAGAGACGAAGAGGCGCGGGCTGAAGTTGCGGTCGTAGGCTACGCCGCCGCGGATGGCCTGCGCGGTTGCGCTGGTCGTGCCGCTGGTCTGGGCCGTGGCCTTGATGCTGTCGAAGTGGATGGCTGTTTTGTCGTTCCTGGTGGCGCGCGCGGCCTTCAGACCTGTCGTGAAGGTGAGTGTCTTCGCGTTGCCGAGGCTCCCGGCCCAGCCGACGGTCCCGGTACCTGCCCACAGGTCGGTGAGATTGGGCGCCTCCAGGCGTTCAAAGGCGCGCTGTTCATCGGCGTTGCGAAGGGCGGTGATTTCTCCGGCCGGCAGACGCCGTGGACCCACCTCGGCGATGCCGTTGGTGACGACCAGATTGCCCTCCGCGAGGACACCTGCTTTATCCGTGACGTACAAGGGCGTAGCGGATTCGATGGACTCGATTTTCTCCCAGGCTGTGGCTATGACGCCGAAAAGGTCGCTCTTGATGGTGAGGGTGGCGCCGTCTTTCTTGATGATGGTCCCCGTGATCCGATCTCCGTTATTGAGGACGATCTGATCAGCAAACGCAAGGGTAGCGGTGAGCAGCAAAGCTGCTGACAGCAGGGTAAACTTCATATTCGTCTATTTTCCGATGGTCACAATGACGCCTGCCGGAGTGACGGCAAAGCGCTCAATGCGGTAGTCCATCGAAAACCATTCACCAACCTTCGCGTCAGGGAAACTGGGCTTGACGAACTCGTCAACGATGAGACCCAGTGCCGCGCCCTCCACGGGAATGCCGCTGACTTCCAGGCGCTCGATGTCGACGCGGCCCCGACCGTTGGCGGACGTAAAGCGTGCCGTGACAGCGATGGGTTTACGCCCGCTGAAGAGATTTCGGAGGAGCCAGCCGGCGTCCTGACCGGTGGTAGCTTTCCGTGCCTTGAGGAAATCAACGTCGGCGTACGCGGTCGCTCGGGCGGTCCCCAGATTCAGGCGGATGTTGCTGACACCGTAGGCTTCCCAGGAGGCATCCTCATCGCGAAGCCACTGGCGAAGTTCAGCGGGGGTGATGACGATGCGGGCGCCCGCGCGTGGCTGGCCGGACTGGATGAGACGAAACTTGTCCTGCGCTGACCCGGTCAACGCCACGTCGTACAGCAGAAGACTCAGGATCGCGGCGGCGAGGACTCTCACAACCACGAGTTTACGCTGTGCTGCTACCATTCCTGTTTATCATGCGCTTCGACTGGTTGCGGCTGAAGTTTGAATTCACTGCAATGGAGCGAGTGGAATTCCCTCCGGTAATTGCTGCGAACGTGCTGCGCGGCGCTTTGGGAATTGTTTCCAGAGGGCTGGCGTGTACCGCCGATTGCCCCGGAGCAGCACTTTGTCCGAGGCGTGCGCAGTGCCTGTATGCACGGGTGTTCGAGCCCGCTCCGCCCGCCGACTTACCCAGCGGACTGGCCCATCTGCCGCGACCCTTCGTTTTTAGAGCCCGGCATCTGGACGGGCGAATGATTGTGCCGGGCGAAGAGTTCAGTTTCGATCTGCATCTCTTTTCCAGCGATCCCGAAATCGCCAGGCACATTAGGAGGACGTTTGAGGAACTGGAGCAGCATGGCCTGGGACCGACGCGGGGTCGTGTGAAGCTCCGGACCATGACCTCTGAGGCCCAGACGCTGCCGCTGCATGGTGACTCCAGCGTGGACCGGGTGACGGTGAGCTTTTTGACTCCGACCGAGCTGAAGTCTGGAGGCAGGCTGGCGGCAACTCCGAAGTTCGCCGCTCTGTTCGGGAGGATCCGGGATCGCGTTTCCGTGCTGAGAGCACTTTATGGCGGCGGGCCGCTCGCGGTTGACTTCCGCGCCATCGGGGAGCGCGCGGAGAGCATCCGTATGAAGTCGTGGATGCTGGAGCAGCAGCACACCCTGACGAGGTACAGCACCAGGACGGGCCAGACTCATCCGCTGGGCGGGTTTACAGGAACCGCTGTCTATGAGGGTGAACTGGGAGAGTTCCTTCCCTGGCTTCTGGCGGCACAGGCAACTGGCGTGGGAAGGCAGGCCGTTTGGGGTAAGGGCGAGATCTCCGTGGCGGCGACAACCGAGCCGTAGATATATAATCGCATCGCTATGAAGCGCCTCCTTTTCTCGATCGCCCTGCCCGCTGTTCTGCTGTTCGCCCGCGAGCCTCTCGCCAACCGAATCGCCCACAATGATCCCGCGAAGTACCGGAACTCGCCGTCGGTGCATAAGGGCGCGGGGAGCCTGGATTACTCGGCGATGTTCAACTCGCCCGAGTTCAACACCAACCTGTTCTTCCTGCATCGGGGCGTGATCAATCCGAAGAGCGGGATCGGCGTTCACTTCCATAATCAGTGCGAAGAGATGTTTGTAATTTTGGACGGCGAGGCGCAGTTCACGATTGACGGGCGAACCTCGACGCTGAAGGGTCCGGCTGGGGCGTTGTGCCGCGCCGGGCACTCGCATGCGATCTATAACCCCACTGACAAGCCTGTCCAGTGGATGAATATCAACGTGACGAATGTGAAGGGAAAGTACGACGCTTTCGACATCGGCGACCCGAGGGTTGACGTGCCGCTCGATCCCATCCCGACGTTCATCAGTATGCAGCTGCAGAAGTCGCTGCTGCGGCCGATGGGCGGACTCCAATATCGCCGCGCTCTTCCACCGG
>JAOAPO010000265.1 GCA_025462945.1 Bryobacterales bacterium | reverse complement strand
ACTCGTACCCGGTGGTGCCGTCGACGGGCCACTCGGCGCGGAGGTTTTCGTGGTGCGCGAGGATCTTCTCGACAATGAGATACAGCGGTCCGTCTTCGCTCCGCGGCACCGCACGCGCCCGGAGCCGCGCGAAGTACTCCTTCGGGTTGAGCAGACCGTCGACGTGGTCGATCCGGAGGCCGTCAAGCGTCCCATCATCGACCAGCCGGAGCACCAGTTCGTGAGCATGTTCGAAGACTTCGACCAGCTCCATACGCAGCCCCGCGAGGTCGTTCACATTAAAGAAGCGACGATAGTTGATATCGTCGGCGGCGACCCGGAAGTCAGCTGCCCGCCAGAACTGATCCTGGATCAGTGCGTCGAGGGCGCGCCAGCTTTCGTCGTCTCCTGGTTGTCCGGTGAGCCGCGCGACCGAAGCCGCAACTGCTTCCCGGACCTCTGGCTTCTCGCGGGCCAGAAGTGCCAGTTCGTTCTTGAGTTCGCCTGCTCTGCGACCCACCTGCGGGCGCCACTCGGGGAGGTTGGTGAACTCGTCTCCCAGCCGCTCAAGCTCCGGATGTTCATTGCCGAGTATCCGCCCGTAGTGCAGGGGGGAGATGGGCAGCTTGTGTGAACGGTACGCCCAGACTGCGAACGACCCGTGCTCGGAGTCGAACTCGAGCTTCAGCTTGCCGCCATACAACTCCGTACCGTACTGATCGCCGAGAAATGGAACCAGCAGTTGGGCCCGCGGCTCGGTCCGACTCGATCCCCAGTCGATGTCGAACCAACCGGCATATGCGGAATCCGGACCCCATTCGAGAACATCGAGCCAAAGCTGATTCTCCCGGCCGCCCACACCCATGTGATTTGGCACGAAGTCGAGGATCTGCCTCAGCCCGTGCTGCCGGAAGGCACTCACCATACGCCTGAAGTCGTCTTCGCTGCCGAGTTCAGGGTTCAGCGCATGGTGGTCCACAATATCGTAGCCGTGCGTGCTGCCGGCCCTCGCCTTGAGCCAGGGTGACGCATAGACGTGGCTGACGCCGAGGCCTGCCAGATAGGGGGCTATCTCCGCAGCTTGTGCGAATCCGAAGTCTTTATGGAACTGCAGGCGATAGGTAGCGCGCGGGATCATCAGTGCTTGTCCTTGGTCCGGTCGTTCGGTCGCGCTTTGCACCGCACCGCGAGAAGGCTCGGCAGCCGTTGCAGGCGTGGATGGCCAGCGAGCTCTTCGAGCGTGAGCGACAGCCGCCGACGCCAATTTGGGTGTTCGCCAGATGTGGAGGGAACGTTCACCGGATCCGCCTCTGCCGTGATGTCATCCAGTTGCACCATCGCGATGAGCGAGGCCGTTCGCGCAAGCCAGGCATGCACGGCGTCTGTGAGTTGTTCGGTCTCTGGCTGTGTGTCGCCTCGCAGCAGTCCCTCTGACCGCAACGCCCGAAGCAACTCGCGGCGGTCCCTCTCGCGGTGCGCGCGCGCGTCCTGCAGATCTTTCGGAGCCGGGAGCAGACCAAGACGTTCTTTGATCTCGACATCCGTGCCTTGCCACCAGCCTCGGATGGTCGGGAGGTCGTGGCTGCCGGCCACTGCGATGGAGAGCCTCGGATACTCTGCCGGCGACCGAAGTGCGCCCGTGGCGCAATCCTGCTCGAAGAACAGAACGCGGTACGACAGGATGCGCGCCTTCTGCATGCGTTCCCGAAAGCCGTCAGGAACCGTGCCGAGATCTTCGCCGACGACGAGGCACTGATTCCGCTGGCTCTCGAGCGCGATGATCCCGATCAGGTCTTCCATCGGGTACTGGACATAGGCACCATCGCGGGGGGACTTGCCCGCCGGTACCCAATAGAGGTGTTGCAGCGCCATCACATGATCGATGCGGAGTCCGCCGGCGTGGCGCATGTTGGCACGCACCAGTGCGATGAAGTTTCGGTATCCGGTTTGGTAGAGGGCGCGAGGGTGAAACGGCGGCAAACCCCAGTCCTGACCGGCGGGATTGAAGACGTCAGGAGGCGCGCCTGCACTGGCACCGGAGACGACCGCGCCGGGGTTGCTCCAGGTTGCGGCACCATTGCTGTCGGTACCCACGGCGAGGTCGCGATAGAGGCCGACCTGCATGTCCCGGCAGGCCGCGGCAGCGGTGCCGAGTTGCTGGTCGGCCACCCACTGGAGCCAGGCATACAGGGTGACGGACGCGGAATGTTCGGCAGCGAACCGCGCTACTGCGGACGAGGACGGGTCCTGATAGTCGGAGGGCCATGCATGCCAAGCGGCCAGTTCTTGCGTGATGCCGGCGAAGTGCTGACGCAGCGCCTCGAACAGGCAACTCTGCTCGAAGTCAGCGCCGCCAGCTTTTCGGAATTGTTCGAACTGCCTCCATCTGGCGTCGTCGGGCCTGGCGCGGCAGCAATCGAAGAGCATTCTGAGCGCCTGGAGCTTCAGTTCGGTAGCGGCGGCGTAGTCGACCAGCGGTGTTGCCCGACAGCGGTTCAACCGTTCCTGGAACAGTTCAGACGCGATGAGTTGCTGCGTTTCGGGCGAATCAGCGAGTTCGGGTACGGCCTCGACGTCGATGTTCAGTACGTTCAGGAGCAGTCTGTTTTCGGGTGAGTAGGGGCTTGCGTTCTCCGGGGCGTCCAGAAACATGGAATGCAATGGGTTTAGTCCAACCAGGTCGCCGCCGTTTTGCCGAACGAGCGTCACGAGCTTGCGAAGGTCTGTGAAGTCACCGATTCCCCAGTTCGTCTGAGAACGGACGAGGTATAGTTGCGCGGCGACGCCCCATAAGCGCTCGCTTCGGGCAGCAGCCTGCGGCAGCCAGCAGTGGCCGGG
>JAOAPO010000240.1 GCA_025462945.1 Bryobacterales bacterium | reverse complement strand
AACTCGGTTTGTTCGCTACTTCTACTTCATTGGCCATAGCTACGCTATCAACTCTCGATTTAGACGGCTTAAGATTGGGATTCTGGCAGGGGCAGAGGGATTCGAACCCCCAAAGGCGGTTTTGGAGACCGCAGGTTTACCGTTAGCCTATGCCCCTGAATTCCAAGAGGAGCCTGTACCAGACAGTCTACCATTCCGGCGACACTCACTCGGGTACCCACCTCCCGAAGGATATTGGTACCAACAGACTGCCCCGCGATCTTACTTAGTTTCGCGGTGCGGCTTGTGTGAACGGCAGAAGGGGCAGAACTTCTTCATTTCCAGGCGACCAGTGGTCGTCTTCTTGTTCTTGGTGCTCGTGTAGTTCCGGTTCTTGCAATCGTTGCACTGGAACGTGATGATTTCTCTGGGCATTGTTAATCCAAAAAGCGTTAGCTAAAAAGCGGTTAGTCTAAAATCTCGCTGACGGTGCCGGCGCCGACGGTACGGCCGCCTTCGCGGATAGCGAAGCGCAGACCCTTATCCATTGCCACCGGGGTGATCAATTCAACAGTCAGCTGGACGCTGTCGCCCGGCATGACCATTTCGGTCCCTTCAGGCATCTCGGCCACACCCGTTACGTCCGTGGTGCGGAAGTAGAACTGGGGACGATAACCCTTGAAGAACGGCGTGTGACGACCGCCTTCTTCTTTCGAAAGTACGTAAACTTCGCCGCGGAACTTCCTGTGGGGCTTGATCGAGTTCGGCTTGGCCACAACCTGACCGCGCTCCACGTCGTCCTTGTCGATACCGCGGAGCAGCAGACCAACGTTGTCGCCCGCGCGGCCTTCGTCCAGGAGCTTCTTGAACATTTCGACGCCGGTCACAACCGTCTGCCGAGTGTCCTTGAATCCGACGATTTCCATCGCCTCGCCCACTTTGCAGATACCCTGTTCGATACGGCCGGTCACAACGGTACCGCGACCCTGAATCGAGAAGATGTCTTCGATCGGCATCAGGAACGGACGGTCGATGACGCGTTCCGGCATCGGGATCGACTTGTCAACGGCAGCCATCAGCTCGTCGATCTTGGCTTCCCACTCGGGTTCGCCGTTGAGCGCGCCAAGGGCGGAAACGCGGCAGACCGGGAGGTCATCGCCGGGGAACTGGTACTTGCTGAGCAGTTCGCGAACTTCGAGTTCAACCAGTTCCAGCAGTTCGGCGTCGTCCACCATGTCGACCTTGTTCAGGGCAACAACGATGTACGGCACACCCACCTGACGGGCGAGCAGGATGTGTTCACGAGTCTGCGGCATGGGGCCGTCAGTGGCGGCGACAACCAGAATCGCTCCGTCCATCTGGGCGGCGCCCGTGATCATGTTCTTGATGTAGTCGGCGTGGCCGGGGCAGTCGACGTGGGCGTAGTGACGGTTCGCCGTCTCATACTCCACGTGCGAGGCAGCGATCGTGATACCACGAGCTTTTTCTTCCGGCGCGTTGTCGATCGAGTCGAAGGACCGGAAAGTAAGCTTCGGATTATGCTTCGCCAGCACCTTCGTGATCGCCGCCGTCAGGGTCGTCTTGCCGTGATCGATATGTCCGATCGTCCCGACGTTTACGTGCGGTTTGCTGCGGTCAAATTTTTCTTTCGCCATTGTCGCCAATCTCCTGGTGTTAAGAACTCGTTCGTTAAGATCTTTGGGTTACTTACGCAAGCCCTACTTGGTTACCTTGCCCTGCACGCGGGTGATGATTTCTTCCGAGATGCTCTTCGGAACTTCCTCGTACCGGGAGAAGGTCATGGTGAAGCTGCCTCGGCCCTGTGTGCGCGATCTCATCTCGGTCGCATAACCGAACATTTCGCTCAGCGGAACACTGGCCTTGATAATTTGAGTCGTACCCTGAATTTCGGTGCCTTCGAGCTGACCGCGGCGTGAAATCAGATCGCCGTTGATCGGGCCCATGTACTCTTCCGGCACGCAGACTTCAACGGCCATCACGGGTTCGAGCAGGACCGACTTCGCTTTCCGGCAGGCTTCTTTGACGCAGATCGATGCGCAGATCTTGAAGGCCATTTCCGAAGAGTCGACATCGTGATAGTTACCGTCGAAGACCGAGACCTTGACGTCGACCATCGGGAAGCCGGCGAGGATACCGCCTTCAAGCGCTTCCACAACACCCTTTTCGATAGCCGGGATGAACTCGCGGGGAATCGCGCCACCGGAAACCGCGTTGTCGAATTCGAAGCCCTTGCCGACGTTCGGCTGCACGCGAAGCTTGGTACGGGCATACTGACCGCTGCCACCAGTCTGCTTCTTGTGGGTGTAGTCGAATTCCGCCATTTGACGGATCGTTTCGCGATACGCAACCTGCGGCTTGCCGACGTTCGCGGCGACACCGAATTCGCGCATCATGCGATCCACGATGATTTCGAGGTGAAGCTCGCCCATACCGGAGAGAATCGTCTGGCCGGTCTCGGGGTCGGTCGCCACATGGAATGTGGGATCTTCCTGCGCCAGCTTGGCAATCGCCATGCCGAGCTTTTCCTGGTCAGCCTTCGTCTTCGGCTCGACAGCGAGCTGAATCACAGGAGTGGGGAATTCGATCTTTTCGAGAATGACGGGGTCTTTCTCGTCGCAGATCGTATCGCCGGTTGAAACTGTTTTCAGACCCACAGCGGCGCAGATGTCGCCGGCCATGATTTCGCTGATGTCTTCGCGCTTGTTGGCGTGCATGCGGAGCAGACGGCCAACGCGCTCCTTGCGGCCCTTCGCGACGTTGAACACCGCTTCGCCAGCCGACATCTTGCCCGAGTAGACCCGGAAGAAGGCGAGCTGACCGGCGTACGGGTCAGTCATGATCTTGAAGACGAGCGCCGCGAAGGGCTCGTCATCGGAGGCATGACGCTGAACAGTCACGGTCGGATCGTCAACCGAGATAGCATTGACGGGGGGGATGTCGAGGGGAGAAGGAAGGTAGTCGACGACGGCATCGAGCATCGTCTGAACGCCCTTGTTCTTGAATGCCGAACCGCAGATCACCGGGAAGATCTTCAGGCCGATAGTCGCCTTACGAATGCCCGCCTTGATCTCTGCGTTGCTGATCGCTTCGCCATCAACGAATTTGGCGAACAAGGTGTCGTCGAATTCGGAGACTGCTTCGATCATCTGCTCACGGTAGGCCTGCGCCTTTTCCTTGAGGTCTTCCGGGATTTCAGTGATGTCGAACTTCGCGCCCAGTGTTTCGTCGCGCCAGAGAACGGCCTTCATCTCGACCAGATCGACGATGCCTTTGAAGTTCTCTTCGGCGCCGACGGGGATCTGAATCGGTACGGGACGAGCCTTGAGGCGATCCACGATGGTCTCGACGGAGCGGTAGAAATCGGCGCCCACGCGATCCATCTTGTTGATAAAGCAGATGCGCGGGACGCGGTACTTGTCGCCCTGACGCCAAACTGTTTCCGACTGCGGCTGCACACCGGCCACTGCGTCGAACACCGCGACTGCGCCGTCGAGAACACGGAGCGAGCGCTCTACCTCGGCCGTGAAGTCCACGTGGCCGGGGGTGTCGATGATGTTGATCTGCATGTCCTGCCAGGTGCAAGTCGTGGCAGCGGACGTGATGGTGATACCACGTTCCTGCTCCTGCGCCATCCAGTCCATGGTGGCTGTGCCTTCATGGACTTCGCCGATCTTGTGCGACCGGCCGGTGTAGTACAGAATCCGTTCCGTGGTGGTGGTCTTACCGGCATCGATGTGGGCAGCGATGCCGATATTCCTCATCCTCTCAAGTGGTACAGTGCGGGCCATTTATTTAGGAGTCTCTTATTTACCAGCGGTAGTGAGCGAAGGCTTTGTTAGCTTCCGCCATACGGTGCACGTCGTCGCGCTTTTTGATCGCTCCGCCACGCAGGTTTGCGGCATCACCGAGTTCGGCCGCCAGCTTGTCGGACATGCCTTTTTCGGCACGGCCGCGGGCATTGCCCAGGATCCAGCGAATTGCGAGGCTGGTACGACGGGTCTGCGGAACTTCGATCGGAACCTGATAGTTGGCGCCACCGACGCGGCGCGTCTTGACTTCAAGCATCGGCTTCGCGTTTTCCACGGCCTTCTTGAACAACTTGATCGCTTCCTCGCCCCCGCCCTTTTCTTCGAGCTTCTTCATGGAGGTGTAGAAGATTTTCTGCGCGGTGGCCTTTTTGCCGTCCCACATCATGGAACAGACAAACTTTTCGACCAGCGTTGAGCCGTACACCGGATCCGGTGCGACTTCTCGATTTTCAGCGCCTCTGCGTCTTGGCATGCTTTATCTCTCTTGTCCCTGGCTACTTTTTCTTCGTGGTTGCTGCGACGCCGACCTTCGGACGTTTCGCACCGTACTTCGAACGGCTCTGGCGGCGATTCGCAACGCCGGCCGTATCGAGGGCTCCACGAACGACGTGGTAGCGAACACCGGGAAGATCTTTTACACGACCGCCGCGGATGAGCACGATCGAGTGCTCCTGCAGGTTGTGACCAACGCCAGGGATATAGGTGGTGACTTCGATTCCATTGGTAAGCCGCACGCGGGCAACTTTACGAAGCGCGGAATTGGGCTTTTTGGGGGTCGACGTGTAAACGCGAGTGCAAACGCCACGCTTTTGCGGGCAGCTCTGCAAAGCCGGGCTCGCGGTCTTCCATGCGGGCGCTTTTCGCCCTTTACGCACTAACTGATTAAATGTCGGCACTAAAGTGAATTCCTCTAACCTAAGCTTTGAACCAGATTTGGTTTCGACCAAACCCGGTTTGAACCGAATCACGCGGATGAGCCGAAAAACAGGCCTGCATCCACTTCTCGGTTCACTTTTTCAGCTGCTTTTTTCAAGCATTGGGAAACCGAGCGAACGCTGATAATGCTGCACGCCGCTCAGGCTATAGACAGGTCCATGCTCGTCGACAGAGCGCGATTCCAAAACTGCGAAATCGGTCTGCCGGGTGCCTCGGGACCTAGCGCCGGCCGGATCTTCCTACGAAGATGGTAGCCGAAAGCTGAATCAAGCAACAGCTAACTACAACTACAAATTGCGACTACATACTGCACCAGCAACCACAATCAGCAAGTTTACCGGACTCGTAACCCGTCTGTCAACATCGAGTTGCAACAAAACAACTCGGGAATGTTTGAGACCCGATTCCCCTGCCAGAAAGAAGTATAGCAGAAGTCTCACAGCGTACCAGCGGGCCTAGTACGGTACGCGAATCCAGCGGTCATCCCTGTGATCGGCCCAGCGGTCGTTCGGCAGAATGGGTGTCCAGCCCGGACGCCCGGGGTCCTGATCGTAAGGATAGGCTCCCAACCTCTTATAAAGCTCCGCGTATTCACGTACCTTCTCCCGATTCAGCGTTACGCCCAGTCCAGGCCGGGTTGGGACGCGTATCTTACCGTCCTCGTACTGCATCAGGCCCCCTTCGATCACATCGTCGGTGAGGTGGTGGTAATGGGCGTCGGCCGCGAAAGACAGGTTCGGGATCACAGCGCCCAAATGGAGCATGGTGGCGAGCTGGATGCCGAGTTCGCCGGAACTGTGGACTGCCACGCCCAATTGGAAAGTTTCGCAAACGGCAGCAGCCTTCACGCAGGCGCGGATGCCGCCCCAAAACGTGGTATCCAGCAGGATCACGTCGACGGCGGTATTCAGCACATTCTGGGCAAGTTGCTCAAAATTGACAACCACCGTGTTCGTCGCGAGCGGGATTCGGACCATCTCGCGGGTCCGGCGCATACCGCTCAGGCCGAAAACGGGGTCCTCGAAATAGTCGTTGCGGAGATCTTCGATCGCCTGGCCGAAGCGGATGGCCTGTTCCGTCGAAAAGACGCCGTTCGGGTCGAAGCGGTAGGAGTCACCGGGCAGCGCAGCGGCGAGGGCGCGGTAGGCGTCGAGTTCGTAGTCGGGGTGGAAAACACCTGCCTTCAGCTTATGGGAAGTGAAGCCGAAGCGCGACTTCAGACGCGTCGCCTCCTTCACCAGCTGGTCGATGGTCCGGACTTCGCCCTCACCAGTCGCCGGGTTGCCGTAGCGCCAAAAGCAGTAGGCGGCGAAAGGAACCCGATCCCTCAGTCGACCGCCGAGAAGGTCGCAGACCGGAACGCCCCAGGCCTGGCCAATAATGTCCAGGCACGCGAACTCAAGCGCCGCCAGAACCTGCGTTCGATTGTTGTACAGCGACGCGGTCGGGTTGGCGATGAGGAAACGCATCTCCTCGAGGCGCACCGGGTCGTGGCCAACCAAATAGCCTTTCATCGCCCGGAAAACAGCTTCGGCCGATTCCCCGCCCCCGCCCATCTCGCCCAGGCCGATCAGGCCAGTGTCGGTCTCCACTTCCACGATCGTTCGGACAAAGCGGCCCCAATGGCACCCGTTGGCGTGTCGCAGCGGCGCTTCGAGAGGCACCGTAACCGTGGTCGCCCGGATGTCGACAATCGTCATGGCTTAGTTGTTCCCCGACCGGAAGGGGGAGGCCGGCAATCCCGCCGCGTTGTAGAGGTTGCACTCCGGCGCGTCGGCCCACGCATAGCGAACGTAGACGGGCTCGGGTACGCCGGCGCTCCGTACCAGCACCGACGTGCCATCAATGCGGCTCTCGGCTGTCACGAACTTGCGATCGGGGCCGGCCACCTCGAAGCCCTGCAGCGTCCCGCCCTTCGCGGTCAGGCCGCCATCGGTGTGGTCGAACCAGACTCGCATGTCCGCGCCCTCGCGAGCGGCGGAACGGAACATCGGTCCGGACCAGGCGATCTTCTCGCCGTAAACCATGCCTCGCGCGAGAATGCCCATGCGGGTCCCGATCTCCACCTTATTCGTGGGGTGGAGGTTCGTCGGGTTGCCGACGTCGATGCTCACCACCATGCCGGTATTGGAAAGCGAGAGCGACTGACGCTGCTGTTCGCGGAGATCGGGCCAGTAGCCGTTGGTCTTGTAGTTCGGGAGTTGAACCCACAGGAACGGGAAATCGCCGACACCCCAGGCACGCCGCCAGTCGCGAATCATCGCGGTGAAGGCGCGCGAATAGACCGGGAACTGATTCGCATTCGCGTTGCTCTCGCCCTGATACCAGATGGCGCCCTTGATGGGGTAAGGAACGATCGGCGCGATCATGCCGTTGAACAGCCCGGTGGGCGTGTTCAGTCCCCCGGGGCCCGCCGGGACGGGCGGTTTGGGCGGCTCTGGCTTTCCTTCTGCTTTCGCTTGAGCGACCTGCTCGTTCCATGTGGCGACGCGGCGATCCCAGGCGGCAAGCTGGTTCGGATAATTCTCTACGGTACGTGCCCAGTTGGCGAAGATCGGCATGAGTCCCGGATCGTCGCCGATTGCGCGGAGGCTCATCCAGGCCTCCACAGCAGTGCCGCCCCAGAAGCTCTCGATAATGCCGAGCGGCACGTCTTTCAAACTCGACTGCAGGTTCTTCGCAAAGAAGTAGGCAACGGCGGAGGCAGCGCCAGCGGTCTGCGGTGTCAGGGCGGACCAGGCGTCGACCGCCGCGTCATCCTGCGGAAAATCGGCAACCTTGCGCGCGATCTTCACACGCCGAATCTTCGGGAAGTTCGCCGTCGCAATCTCGGCTTCCGCGCCGTCTGTGCGCCGCAGCTGCCATTCCATGTTGGACTGGCCCGAAGCGACCCAGACATCGCCGACCAGGATGTCGTTGAAGGCGATGGTGTTCTCGCCTTTGATGGTCAGGTCGAACGGTCCGCCCGCGTCGCCAGCGGGGAGGAAGATGCTCCACTTGCCGATCGGGTCTGCCTGACCGGTGACGGTAGCAGCGCGAAACGTGACGGCAACGCTTTCACCGGGGGCTGCCTTGCCCCAGATATGCACGGGCAGGCCACGCTGCAGGACCATGTGTTCTGACAGCACGGCCGGTAAGGTGACGGCGGCCTGCGCGAGACCAGGAAGTGCCAGAAGTGCGATGGCGAAGTATCGAAGACGCATGGTTTCGATGTTATTACAGCGCTCGCTGGGCCGTTGCGATGGCCAGGAACGATTCAGGCGGGCCGCCGCTTCAGGACCGTCGACCGCATGAGGCGTTGTTTCACCAGGTTGACCAGCACAAGATAGACAGCGGTCACGGCCACGGTGAACGCGATCACTGGCAACGGCAGCGGTGTAAGACCGAGGTATGCGGCCAGGGGCGTCCACGGGAGCGCGAAGGCCAGTGCCACGATTGCGAGAACGCTGATGACAAGCGGGAGGGAGGGTCTGCTCCGCAGAGGATTCCCCATCGTCCGCACCACAAGAAGCACCAGCGTTTGGGTGGTGAGCGACTCCACGAACCATCCGGTATGGAAGAGCTCTTCGCCGGCGCCGAAGACCCGAAGCAGCGCGTAGAACGTGACGAGGTCGAGGACCGAACTGACCGGCCCCACCAGAACCATGAATCGGCGTATGAGCTGTATGTCCCAGCGGTGGGGCCGGCGCAGGAGCTCGGGGTCGACGTTATCCGTGGGGATGGTGATTTGCGCCAGATCGTAAAGGAAGTTGTTGAGCAGGATCTGGGTGGGAAGCATGGGGAGAAACGGCAGCGCTACCGACGCGACGGCCATGCTGAGCATGTTGCCGAAGTTGGAACTGGTGCCCATGAACAGGTATTTGAGGATGTTGCCGTAGGCGCGGCGCCCTTCGACAATGCCTGCGTGAAGCACGCCGAGGCCGGGCCGGGTAAGGATGATGTCGGCGGCTTCGCGTGCCACGTCCACGGCGGTGTCGACGGAGATTCCGACGTCCGCCGCATGGAGCGAGGGCGCATCGTTGATGCCGTCGCCCATGAAGCCCACCACGTGGCCGCGGCGTTTGAGTGCCAGGATAATGCGGGTCTTCTGAGCCGGCGTGACGCGGGCAAAGATGGCGGTGTGTTCCACGCTGTGGGCGAGGGCGCTGTCGGTCATCTTGTCGAGGTCCGGCCCCAGCAGCAGGCTGGAATGGTCGAGACCGAGTTGGCCGCAGATGTTGCCGGCGACGAGATCGCTGTCGCCGGTCAGGATGATGATGGACACGCCGTCGTGCTTCAGTTTCGCAACGGCGCTCTTCGCCTCGGGCAGAATCGGGTCGACGAACACGAGGAAGCCGACGAAGGTCATGCCGGTTTCATCGCCGGCGTTCCATGCCGTGCCTTCCGGCAGGTGTTTGCGCGCGACTCCAATGACGCGCTTGCCCTGGGCGCTGAGGGTCTCGTAGACCGTGCGGCAGGACTGGGCCGTCGCGCCGTCTTCGAACTCCGTGCAGACGTCGAGAATGCTCTCGGGAGCCCCCTTGGTGATGAGAAGGCGGTCCGCTGCAACTGCCGATTCGACAGCTATGGAGAGACGGCGTCGCTGGAAGTCGAAGGGGACTTCGTCAAGCTTGCACCAGTCGCCCTCGGGTCGAGGCTGGGCCACGATCTGTTCGTCGAGAGGGCTGCGAACCCCGGTCTGGAAATGGCTGTTCCACCACGCGAGAGACAGGGGTCGGGAAGAGGGCTGGCCGGAGGTCGACAGGCTGCTTTCGAAAACGATCTTGCCCGTGGTAAGAGTGCCTGTCTTGTCACTGCACATCACGTCAATTGCGCCCAGGTTTTGGATCGCCGGCAGGTGCCGCACGATCACGCCGGAGCGGGCCATGCGAAGTGCGCCTTTGGCCAGCGTAATGGAGGTGATGAGAGGCAGAAACTCGGGCGTCATGCCGACGGCCAGCGCGACGGCGAAAAGAATGCTTTCGAGCGGGCCCCGGTGGAGTGCCACGCGCACGATCACGATGAAGAGAACGAGAAATACCGTGACCCGCATGATGAGGTAGCTGAATTCCCGGAGGCCTCGCTCGAATTCCGTTTCGGGATGGCGGGCGGCCAGGCGATCGGCGATAGCTCCGAATTCGGTGTTAGCGCCGGTGCAGACGACTTCGGCGATCGCGGTGCCGCTCACAATGGAGGTGCCGAGGAAGACGGAGCCTTCGCGTCCGGGACCAGGCTGTTTTTCGGCGGGGAGCGACTCGCCCGTGAGGGTGGATTCCTGGGCGTGCAGGTCGCGTGAAGAGATGAGCTGCGCATCGGCCGGCACCATGTCTCCGGCGCTGAGGCGGATGATGTCCCCGGGGACGACAGCCGAGCGCGCGATCACCTGCCATTCGCCGTCGCGTCGAACGGTGGAGGTGGGCGAGACGAGGTTCTGCAGCTTTTGGGCGGCTTCGTTGGCGCGGGAAGCCTGCAGGAAGTTGACGGCAACGCCGATCAGGACCAGCGTGACGATGATGAAGGCGTCCAGACGCTCGCCAACAATGGCGGACATTCCGGCGGCGAAGAGCAGGATGAGAACGAGAGGGCTGGAGAGTGCCGCGAGAAGTTCCCGAAGCGCCGAGTTCTGCCTGCTTTTTACCGGAACGTTGGCTCCGGCGCCGCGGAGGCGGGCTTCGGCTTCGGCGGTGGTCAGACCAACGGGATCAGCCGGGGTGGAAGCGGTTGGCACTCTGCGTATCTGGTACCAAGCCTAAACGATGCCCAACCGTGATGGCCTT
The DNA here is from genome assembly GCA_025462945.1 of Bryobacterales bacterium. Taxonomy (GTDB): domain Bacteria; phylum Acidobacteriota; class Terriglobia; order Bryobacterales; family Bryobacteraceae; genus BOG-234. Next base: position 12,651 of record JAOAPO010000240.1, on the reverse strand, counting down.
GCAGTTGCGGGCTGGAACAGTCACATGCCTGAGTGGATCATGGCGGGATTCTGGGGTCTGCTGGCGGGGTCTGCACTATTGGCCGGCGCGGCTGGCGGCTATTGGCTGAAGCTGCCGCAAAGGCTCATCGCCTCCGTCATGGCATTTGGAAGCGGCGTGTTGATCTCGGCGCTTTCGTTCGATCTGATGGACGAGGCTTTTCAGCACGGCGGGCTGGCAGCCACGGGTTTTGGCTTCGTGGCGGGCGCGGCAATTTACACTTTGGCCGATCGGATCGTGGCCGGCGAGCAAGCGAAGCATCGGAAGAGGTCGGGGCAGCAACAACGGTCGGAAAAAGATGCGCCGGGGAGCGGCACCGCGATCGCGATCGGCGCGCTGCTGGATGGGATACCCGAATCGATCGTCATCGGCCTGAGTTTGCTGGCGGGCGAAGGCGTGAGTCTGGTAGCGGTGGCGGCGGTGTTTATCTCCAACATTCCGGAGGGCCTGTCGAGTTCGGCGGGGATGAAGAATGCCGGTCGCAGCGCCGCGTTCGTGTTCGCCGTTTGGGGTGGGATCGCGGTCGCGTCCGGTCTGGCGGCGATCGTTGGCTATGTCGCGTTCGAGGGCCTGTCGCCGGATGTCGTGGCTGCGACCACCGCAGTCGCGGCCGGCGCGATCCTCGCGATGCTGGTGGACACCATGATTCCGGAGGCTTTTGAAACGGCGCATGAGTATGCGGGTCTGATCACAGTAGTGGGGTTCCTGGTAGCGTTTGCCCTGACGAAAATGAACGGTTTAACAGCAGATGGACGGCTGACAACGGTTCCTGTGTCGCGTGAGGAGGAACTTTCCGGCGCAGGATGGTGTCGTCAGCAATATGCTGCGAGTCACAGCTGCGTTACTGGCCGCGTCGGCATTCGCGCAAACGCCAGAGTTCGAAGTCGCGACGTTCAAGGTGTCGCCACCGCCCGTCGGTGATTCGTTCACCATCAATCTGGGTAAGATGCAGAACCGAACGTTGACGCTCTCGAACGCGAACCTGGCGGATTACCTGAAATTCGCGTTCAGTCTCGCCTCCGATGCCCAAATCTCCGGACCCGACTGGATGTACGACAAGACGATCAGGTTCGACACTGTGGCCCAGATCCGGGAGGGCGCGAGCCGCGAAGAGGCGTTGCTGATGCTACGGACGCTGCTCGCCGAACGGCTGAAGCTCAGGTGGCACTTCGAGAAGCGTGAGATCGCTCATCTGGCACTGGTACCCGGCAGGAACGGAGCTCACCTGAAGCCTCCCAATGGCGACGGAGTCGTCACGGCTCCGTTTCAACGTGCCGGGCGGATCGTCCACAACGACATGCCACTGGACACGCTGACGCGCCTGCTGTCGCGATTCGAGAGCCAGCCGGTCACCGACGAGACGGGCCTGACTGGTACGTTCACGATCCAGCTCGAATGGGCACCGGAAGGCAAAGCCGGTTCGCCGGACCCTCCCGCCGGGCCCTCACTTTTCACGGCAGTGCAGCAACAGCTGGGGCTGCGATTGATCCCGCGAAAGAGTGCGATCGACGTTCTCATCGTGGATGCGGTGGAACGAACGCCCTCGGCAAACTAGTGAAATGTTTCGCTGATACTGTAACCATTTGATTGCTGCAAACGCCTGGGTCTGTATGAGAGGCTGGCAGGCAGTGATCGAGTTGACGGAGCAGGAGCGGGAGGAACTGAAGCGATGGCCTCCATCCCGAACGCTTCCGGCGAGTGACGTGTTCAAAGGGAAACGACGCCCTCGTTACTGTCACGGGCACGGCGGGGCGCTGAGTATCCCTCTCACCTCGTGCCGCCACCTGCGCTGAGGGGCCTGACACCGCATCTGTTCCAACGACAGTCGACATCGCACGTTTCACATTGGGCTGTTAAAGGGGCGAAGGGGCTTTTCCGGGTCGGTCCTCCCTCGTCTGGCCTTGCGGCAGGGCAGCTTCCATGACACAGCGTTGCTCCTGGTTGAAAGAATCAAGCAGTACATCCGGCTCTACGCGGAATCCGCCAAACGGCCTTTTTGATAGCTACAGTGGGTCCTGGTAGTGATACTGTTTAGCGAAATGAAAATCCTTGTCGTAGGACGCTACTTCGGACCGGGCCGCGGGTCCGAGCCCGGATTCACCTGGAACTGGGCGACGAGTTGGGCATTGCATCATCAGGTTTGGGTCATCGCGCATCCGCAGTTCCGTAAAGGGGTGGAGGAGGAATTGATGCGAACGCCGTGGGCAAACCTGCGGATTGTCTGGGTTGATCTTCCGTCGAGAGTCGATCGCTGGGGGTTTACGAAGATCGGAAAGGGAGTTCATTACCTCATCTGGCAGGAGATGGCATTCCGCCGCGCGCGGGAACTCCATGCAACAATCGGTTTCGACCTCGTCCACCATGTGAGTTGTGGCACGATCAGTGCCCCACCAAGACTTTGGCGACTCGGTGTCCCGTTCCTCTGGGGACCGATCGGTGGCGGCCAAACGTCTCCAAAATCTTTTCGCAGATACTTCCGGGGTGAACGTGCCGGCGAAATACTCAGGAGCGCCCGTGTGCGGTTATTGCCCTTTTACCCGCCACTTCGGAAAGCGGCGCGTCATAGCGTGATCCTGGCGACCAATCGAGAAACGATTCATATTCTGGAAGAGGCCGGTGCGAGCGTGGTGTACCCGCTGCTGGACGGCGCTCTTCCAAACGAATACATTCCAGCGGAACCTGTAGTTCGTAAAGCGCGCGCTGATACCGTTTTCATTTGGGCTGGTTGGCATGAGCCCCGGAAATGCCTGCCGCTCGCGATCGAAGCGCTCGCCCAGACTCATCCTGATATCCGCTTGCGGATTGCCGGAGTTGCACATGGATGTAAGCGCGACGAACTGGAAAGGCTCGCAGCATTGCTTGGGGTTACTGACCGCGTCGAATTCCTTGGGGTACTCACCTGGCATGAAATGCAGCAGCAACTTCATGAGGCGGACGGGTTCTTATTCACCAGTATTCGGGATTCATTCGGCACCGTCGTTCTCGAGGCCATGGCGCACGCTCTTCCGGTTATCGCGCTGGATCACCAGGGCATTGCCAGCCATGTTCCTGACGGCGCAGCTATCAAAGTGCCTGTGACGGATCCAGGCAAAACAGCCGCGGCGATCGCGGCGAGTATGCGCCTGCTCTCATCCTCGCCCGAACTACGAAGCCAGATCGGCCGTGCCGGCTGGGAGTTTGCCCGGCAGCAGGTGTGGGAACGCAGGATGGCGCGCGTTGAGCTGTTGATCGGTCCACATCTTTTGAGTCCGCCCATCTGAGGGTTCCGTCAGTACTCACTGCAGTCCGTCGCCGATCCTGCCGCATCCGCTGCTCCTCGAAGTGCCGCGAGCAACCTTTCAAAGAAGTCGATCTCCAGAACCTGCTGACCGACCTGTCGCTTCAGTTCTGCGCCAACGTGCCCTCAGACCAGCCGGTAAGGTGCAGGACTTGCCGTGGTGGAGCGAAGAGTGGCATGCGTGAACATCAGTGATGCAGTGATACTGCCGAACCAGCGCTGAAAGCGTGACCGTCCCATGGTTACAACAGGCGGTGCGCTTTTCCCTGTGTCCTCCCTCAGCACGGATCCCGCTTGTGTGAGTTGAGTTGGCCGGGCAATCGTTGGCACACTTCTGTTCTTATGTGTCGTCTATGGCAAGATCGTGCAAACCGCTAAATCGGCTAAGCCGTTCTGCTGGACCTGCGCCGACCCGAGACGCCGCATCAAGGTAACGGAAGGAGCGGAACACCTCACTGGCGGCCGCTCGGAATCGACAGGCGCTCTGCGCCATCGCCCAGATAAATGCCGACCAGGCGCGCCCGTCGGCTGCGATGTTCCAATCACTGCGGATGGTTTTCGGACCCGCGGCGAACTGGCCTTTGCCGGATACCCAGACTATGCCCACGTCGGACACAGGGTAGTCATTGCGACTTTTGGGGGCGAAGCTGCTGAACGTACCGAGCCTGGTGCGCAGGCTGAGACAATCCGTGCGCCAACGATCCAAAGACGCCTTACGGCGGAACGACAGGTCCGCAGTTTGGTAAATCGTGTCGCACTGACCGTCATTGAGCAGAATGCGAAGTTTCTCCATGCCGGAGTCCGCCGCCCTGTGCTGGAGCCCGATGTCGTTGCAACCGCCCAGGCAGAGAAGAGCGGGTATTAGGAAGCGAATCAAACGCACTCGAAGCTCCGCCGGAATTGTAGCAAGTATTTCGGACCTACTTCGTTACTACCGGAAGCTCGATGAAGCTCGCCTGTCCGGGAGCGTGGTAGACACGCTGCGTGGCCTTCCTGTAGTCCTCCGGTTTCGCCCAGAAGATGTTCTGTACGAACGTCTGCGGGTTGCGGTCGTACAAGGGGAACCAGCTGGACTGGATCTGCACCATCATCCTGTGCCCCGGCAGGAACACGTGGTTGGCGGTAGGCAGACTAAATTTGTACGCCAGCGGCTGTCCCGCAACAATAGCCTTTGCTGTCTCAAAGCTCTCGCGATACCGGCCACGGAAGATATCGGCCGAGACCATGAGTTGGTAGCCGCCCATCTCCGCATCGCCGGCCACCTGGTCGGGATACACGTCGATGACCTTGACGACCCAGTCTGAGTCTGTGCCTGAGGTGGAAGCGATCAGATTGACCAGCGGCTGCCCGCTGATCTTCACTGGCTCTTTCAGGACGTCCGAGGTGAAAACGGCGACGTCGGTCCGGCCAGCTGCCTCGCGCTGATCGTCGACCAGCCATTGCTTCCACGTGAAGGGCGGGTCGTAGCCAACGGCCTGGTTCGGACGCGATCGGAACGGCACGGGCTTGGCCGGATCTGAGACGTACTCATCGAAAGCAGCAGCACCGGCCAGCGGAGCGGCAAAGTCCGCCTTGCCATTGGCACCCAGGTAGAAAGGGGTCGGCTTCACGCTGCAGCCCGACACGCACCCCGCTGGCCACGCCGAGAGATTGAGCCACTTGTTGGTGCCGGTCTCGTAAGCGGTGACCGTGGCGACACTGCTGGGCGGTGCCTCATCTTTCAGATAGTGATCGAGGAAGGGCCGCAGGATATTCTGCCGGAAGTAAAGCGCTGTATCCGAGTGGAATTTGAGCGCGCCCAGCGAGCTGGCTTCGAGGATCTCCTGGCCGTGGTGCCACGGACCCATCACGAGAAATACTTTGTCGTTCGCTGTGTCCCGTGGCTTGATCGCGTTCCACACCGCGATGGCGCCGTAGATATCTTCCTGGTCCCAAAGACTGTGGACGATCATGGTCGGCACCTGCAGCGGCTGTTTCGCCAGCAGCTTATCCATGGCCTGATCGAGCCAGAATGCGTCGTAGGAAGGGTGCGCGAGAATCTTGCGCCAGAAGCCGATCTGCTCCATGCCGTGGCGCTGCGCCAGCTCGCCCGCGGAGCCCGCTTCCATGTAAAGGTTGTAGTCGTCCTGATGGCCGCTCCACCATTTTTCATCGTTGGCGCGCGTAGCCTGCTGCTCGTAGATGTAGGGCAGGTTCTGCTGGCGGAAGGCGCCGTTGTGGAACCAGTCGTCAACCATCCAGCCATCGACCATCGGATTCATCGGCACCGAGACTTTCAGCGCCGGGTGAGGATTCACAAGCGCCATCAGGGGCAGAAAGCCGTCGTACGAGATGCCGAGGATGCCGACTTTGCCGTTGGATTCGGGGATGTTCTTCACGAGCCAGTCGATGGTGTCGTAAGTGTCGGTTGCATGGTCGACGGGGGTAGGGTTCTGCGGACCGGCGAGCGGCCGGTTCATCACGTAGTCACCCTCAGAGCCGTACTTGCCCCGGATGTCCTGCACCACGCGGATGTAGCCGCCCTCGACAACCACGTCCGTCGCGTTGTCATAGCCCTGCAGAATCGGTCCCAAATGCGGGCTTTGCGCTTGGCCGGTGAGGGTCTTGGCTTCGTAAGGCGTGCGCGTGAGCAGAATCGGTGCCCGCCTGGAACCTTTCGGGACGAGGACGATGGTGTGGAGCTTGACGCCGTCCCGCATCGGGATCATGACGTCGCGCTTGTCGTAGTCGAAGCTGTTGGTGGAGGGTTGAAACTTCGCGGGCGTTTCGCTCGGGTAATTCGGGTACGTGCCGGGAGTCTGTGCACAAACAACAGAAGCTGTCAGCACAAAAACTGCAAGTGTTTTGCCGCGCGTCATTTGGATTCCTGTAAGACCCGTGTTGAGTTGCGTCCACGCGAATTCGCCCGTTCAGACGTAATCCGGAGTGTTCGATAAGCTTCGTGTGCGTGGTGGCCAACGGTCCCTGAGATTGTAGCAACGACCTGCCGGATGCCTGCTATGTTTTAACCGTGCGGCACGAAGGCGAAGATATCTCGGGAAGCCAACCGCGTACGGTACGGGTCGAACGTCTACCGGACGCACGTTCCGTGTCTCCCGCCAGGCGGCGCTTGCTGCGCTCGCTGGACCTGCTCGATGCGCTGCAAAACGAGGTGCTCAGCACCGTGGCGGACGTGCCGCCAAACGCCCTGTCGCGGCGTCCCAACCCCGCAGCCTGGTCCGTTGCCGAGGTGCTCGATCACCTCATCCGGGTCGAGACTTCGCTGGTCCGCATCATGCGCGGCAACCTGACACGCGACCATCGGACCTCCATGATCAGCAAGTTGCGTAACGCCTTCGTGCAGGTCGTCATGTACTCGCCGATCCGCGTACGGATGCCCAGGAGCGTCAGCTATGTCGCCCCGCGGGACTGCGCCAGTGACGTGGAGACACTCGCGCGACAATGGCGCAATGCGCGACAGGAACTGAAGGACTTCCTCGCCATGCTCAGTGACGAACAGTTGGAGAAGGGGCTGGTCAGGCACCCGGTTGCGGGTTGGATGTCGGCACACGACTGCGTTGCCTTCAGCCGCGCCCATCTGCACCACCACACGTATCAGTTGGCAAGACTCCGGGTGTCGCGAGCTTAGCCTGGCGACAGATCCCGAATCGCCTGACTGTTCCAGTTGACCTTGATCACGGAGTAGTCGTTCGTTTCTCCCTTTCTCTTCTCCACCCTGAAAGCCCCTTTTTGCTCCAGGTTGGTGATGATGCGCTTGCGTTCCGCCTCTGTCAGTTCCGGCATCTGCCCGCGGAGCTTATGAAGATATGGAACCAGCCAAATCTCGGGCTTTCCCGGGAATTGCTCCAGCGCGACTCGCACCGCGTCAGGCTCGTACTTCTCCAGATCGGTTCCCAATTCATCGAAAGGTTGAAGCCAGGCCGGAATGGCACGCTGAAAAGCGGTCGCGGGCGGACGCGCCGGAACCGCCGGCCTTGCCAAAGAATTTGCGATCGCGGCAGCGGATGAGTGAACATCCACCACCTTCGCGGCGGTTGACGACACTGCAACTGGCTTGGGCTCCGGAAGGGAAATGAAGCGCTCCGCCGAGATAAAATTCTCCTGGCCAACGATCAGCACCAGGTCGCCGGAAGTGCTCTTTGGGAACCCGACGACCCGAACCTTCCGGCCTCGCTTCTTTAGGTATTGGATAACGGGTATGTAATCGCGATCTCCGGCTACAAAAACGAAGGACCCAATCTCGTTGCGGTTATAAAAGATATCGAGAGTATCGATACACAGCTTCATGTCGGCCGCGTTCTTGGTTTCGGTGCCCAGAACGTTGTGCGTCTCAGCGCCCAGCAGGTAGAGCTGGCTTTGGGCGTTCTCCTGAATCCGGTCGAAGTCCGCGTAAGCATCCATGCTGATCACCGACTCGTGCTCCACCGTTAGAAGGTGGACATTGAGAGCGCGGATCAACTCGATGATCAGATCGGTCACCTCACGCTTACTCTCCTTGAAGATGTTGTTTTTGAGAAAGTAGAACACGTTCTCAAAATCAATCAGAACTGCAGCGAAGTTGGTCCGTTCCGGGTGGATCTGTACGCTCTCGGTCCGCATTGGGCTAATTATCGCAATGCGCTTCGCGCGGTGCAGAGACCAAAGAAAAAGGGCGGGAGAAGCGCCGTTTCCGGTCTTCTCCCGCCCTTATCGATCCGTTCTGCGAAACTATTCTTTCGGCTTCATCTGGTCGCGAAGATCTTTCAGCACTGCCTTGCGGCTGAGCTTAATCTTGTTGCCCTCAAGGCCAATGACCTTGACGCGGATCTGGTCGCCCTCGTTGAGTTCGTCAGTAACCAGCTTGATGCGGTTCTCGGCGATCTCACTGATGTGAAGCAGCCCGTCGGTGCCGGGGAAGATCTCCACGAATGCGCCGAAGTCGACGATTCGCACAACCTTGCCGAGATACACCTTGCCGATTTCGGCAGTTGCCGTCAGGTCCGCGATAATCTGCAGAGCCTTCTTCGCTGCTTCCGGATCGGCCGACGCCACGTGAATGGTGCCGTCGTCGTCCACATCGATCTTCACGCCGGTCTGCTCGATGATCCCGCGGATCACCTTGCCGCCCGGTCCAATGACGTCGCGGATCTTATCCTGCGGAATCTTGGTGGTGTAGATGCGAGGTGCGTACGGAGACATCTCCTGACGCGCTTCGGTGATGACCTCTTCCATCTTCTCGATGATGTGAAGACGGCCGCGCTTGGCCTGTTCCAGAGCTTCCTTCATCAGTTCCGTGGTAACGTTCGGAACCTTGATATCCATCTGGAGCGCCGTGATGCCGTCACGGGTACCGGCGACCTTGAAGTCCATGTCGCCGTAGTGATCTTCAGCGCCTGCGATATCGGTCAGAATGGCGTACTTGTCGCCTTCCTTAACCAGACCCATGGCAACGCCGCCCACCGGTGACTTGATCGGCACACCGGCATCCATCAGAGCGAGGCTGGCGCCGCAGACGGAAGCCATCGAGCTGGAACCGTTCGATTCCAGAATGTCGCTGACCACGCGGAGGGTATAGGGAAAGTCTTCTTCGCTGGGGATCGCTGCGATCACTGCGCGTTCCGCAAGAGCGCCGTGGCCGATTTCGCGACGGCCGGGGCCGCGCATGAAGCCGGTCTCGCCAACGCTGAACGGCGGGAAGTTGTAGTGCAGCATGAACCGCTTGAAGGTCTCGCCCGGTTCCAGCATTTCAATGCGCTGTTCGTCGTCCTTCGTGCCCAGGGTAACCGTCACCAGCGCCTGAGTCTCACCGCGTGTAAACACGGCTGAACCGTGGGTGCGGGGCAGAACGCCCACTTCGCCCCAGATGTTGCGAACTTCGTCGAACTTGCGGCCATCGGGACGGCGGCGCTTGTCGAGCATCTCGTCGCGGAAGATCCGTTCCTTCAAACTGTCGAACAGCTTGCCGGCTTCGGACTTCTGCTCATCGGCCACACCTTCGACGGCGAGCGCATGCAGCGCGTCGATCTTGGCGTAGCTTTCCAGCTTGCCGTACTTGCTGGTGTCGAGAGCGTCTGTCAGTTCAACGCGAACCTTCGCTTCGATCTCCGCGAGCAACGCTTCATTGACTGCGGCCGGGGTGAAGACGCGCTTCGTTTTGCCGGAGACCTTCACCAGCTGGCTGATGCCGGCGGCGAGCTTCTTGCAGCAATCGAAACCGAATTCAAGAGCGCCAATCACTTCTTCTTCGCTGGCTTCCTGCGCGCCGGCTTCCACCATCACGATGCCCTGTTCAGTGGCAGCGACGGTGATGTTGAGCTTAGAGGCACGAGCCTGATCGTAAGTGGAGTTGGCGACATACTTGCCTTCGACCAGCGAAACGCGGACTGCGCTCGCAATGTGGTGGAAGGGGATGTCGGAGATGGCCAGAGCCGCGCCTGCGCCAACAATGGCGAGGACGCCCGGGTCGGTGGAAGGGTCTGCGGAGAGCACCATCGCGATGATCTGCGTCTCGGTCATGTACCCTTCAGGGAACAGCGGACGCAGCGGGCGATCGATCATGCGGCTGGTCAGCGTTTCCTTTTCGGATTGGCGACCTTCACGCTTGATGTAGCCACCCGGGATTTTGCCGGCGGCATAAGTAAACTCGCGGTAATCGCAAGTAAGGGGGAAGAAAGCCTGATTCGGCTTTGGTTTGGAAGCGCTGCAGGCGCTTACCAGAACAACGGAATCGCCTTGGCGGACGATTACGGCTCCACCGGCCTGCTTGGCTAGCTTGCCGGTTTCGAGGGTGATCTTTCTGCCATCAAGATCGATTTCAACAGTCTGTACGTTCATCTATTCAATGCCGGGTTACGTCTCCCGGACGTCCTTGTCTCTGCCAGCGTTTTACGCCGACGGTCTGCCGGAAATGCCGGCTCAGAACCCGTGAGGGCCCGACTCGCGAGGGGAGTTAAAAAAGGAGGGACGAGGCGTGCCTGTTCAAGGCACACCCGGCAACTCGCAGCCCGGATTGGGCTGCGAAAAGCGCGTGAGGAATCCACTTGCTTCGAGTACGTACCCTGAAACGATTAGTGGCGGATAGAAAGCTTCGTCAAAACGCTCTTGTAGCGTTCAGGACTGGTGCTTTTGAGGTAAGTCAAAAGGCGCCGACGCTTCGCAACGAGGCTCAACAAGCCCCTGCGCGAGGCATGATCCTGGCGATGAGTTTTAAAGTGCTCTGTCAGCTCAAGAATACGAGTGCTCAACAGAGCGATCTGTACTTCTGGCGAACCCGTGTCGGATTTGTGAACCTGATTCCGAACTACGACCAGCCGTTTTGCTTCTCCCGCCAATGCCATCTTAAGGGTTACTACTCCTGTTCTTCTCTTTTGCTCGCTAGTATCATTTGAGAGTGTAGCACAGCCGACATCGGTTGATGCCTGCCTTATTTGCCACCTCCGTGCCGGATCACCCGACCGGGGAAACCGTCGAAGGTATATGATCGACGAAGCCCAAACGACATGCGATACCCCTTCATTCTAGCCCTTCTTCTGCTCTCTTTTGATGCCTCCGCGCAATTAGTCGAGGATTTTAACCCGCCGCGCAGCAATTGCTGCCTCGCGAACACGGCACAGATGCTCGCCAACCAGTTGCAGGACTGGAATCAGCTTGGCCGTTATCACGCCGACAACGAGAAGCTGAAGGCCCAGCCCGCTGAGCCCGGCCGCGTCGTGTTCCTCGGCGATTCCATCACGGACGGCTGGAAGCTCGCAACGTACTTCCCCGGCAAGCCGTACGTGAATCGCGGAATCAGCGGACAGGTGACTTCGCAGCTGCTGGTGCGCATGATGGAAGACGTCATCAACCTGAAGCCGTCCGCCTTGATGATCTTCGCGGGCACCAATGACATCGCCCGCAACAATGGCCCGCAAACGCTCGCGCAGATCGCGGGCAACTTCCAGATGATGACCGAACTGGCACAGGCGCACGGCATCAGGGTGATCCTCTGTTCCGTCACGCCGGTCAGCGACTACGGTCCCCGCCCCATGACCACCGGGCGGCCGCCAGCAGATATTCTGCGGCTGAACACGTGGCTGAAAGACTACGCGGTGAAATCAGGCGCAACCTACGCGGACTTCTTCTCGGCTGTGGTGGATGACAAGGGCGCACTAAAAGAGGGCATTTCACGCGACGGTCTGCACCCCAATGACAAAGGCTATGAACTGATGGCCCCGGTGATCGCTGGCGCCATCGACAAAGCGTTAAAAAATTAACAGGCGCTGCTAATCCGGGTTCCGTTTCCTCATCCAGCAGGCCATGAAATGTTTTCCACTGTTCGCCCTGGCTGCCCTCAGCGTATCGGCACAGGCTGGCCTGATCCATTCGTATACGTTCGACGGAACGGCGGTAACAGACAGCGCGGGCTCGGCTGACGGAAGTCTCTCCGCTGCTGGCGCATCTGTCGATGGGGGCTTTCTGACGCTCGCCGGGAACGGTTGGGTCGAGTTTTCGACGCATCTGGTTCCGACTTCGGGAAGCTACTCCGTGCTTCTTGATTTCAGACTGAACGGACCTCAAAACGGAATCGCGGAGTTTATCTCGCAGGGCCATTCGGGCGGCCCGGGCTTCTATCTGGGCAGCGACGGGGGCGTTCATTTCCGCCTCACCGATTCGTGGCCGTACCCTCTCGGGATGTTCCCCACCGACACTGACTGGCATCGTCTCGGCTTCGTCGTGAATGCCTCGTCGGGCACTTCGAGCTTCTATCTGGACGGTGCGCTGCTGGATACGCGTGGCTTCGCGATTGTCACTACGCTGGAGGGAACGCCGACCAGATTCGGCAGGCAGTTCAGTTTCTACGAAGAATACTTTAAGGGCGACATGGACAATGTGCTGATCTATGATCACGCGATCGCCGCAGGCGAAACGGGCTTTTCGTCCGCACCTGAACCGTCCGGGATGGGTCTTGCCTTACTGGGCGTTGCGGCGTTGGTGCTGCGCCGCCGGATGCCCGCCTAAGCGACGCCAAACCCGACCTGGTGGATTCGTGAGGCCAGAGTCCGCGCCCGCGGATCCGCTTCCGCCATGCTTAAGCCTGCGATTCCGGCCACGTATTGCTTCCTGGCAAACACGTAGATGTTCTGCATTCCATCGCTGCCGAAAGGCCACGACGACACGGGCACACCCACGAGACTGGGAGCGCAATTTGACCCACACGGAGAATATTTCGTGGGCGATATCGACAATGTGCGGATTTTTGCGGCTCTTCCGCAAATCTGATGGTGGTTTGATCGTCCAAAAGTGCTCACGACGCTCCTGAGCAGAAATGTTTTATCCTGGGTTGCAAGTGGCATCCTTTGCCGGCCATCTGCAAGCCC
>JAOAPO010000222.1 GCA_025462945.1 Bryobacterales bacterium | reverse complement strand
TTCAGCAGGCCCACCTTGTTCTTGATGATCTTCTGATCTGGGTTCATCTCACATTCTCCTGATTTGCGCTACACGCATTCTATCGAAATGTCAGATCAAGTCAAGACTAGTACAGCCAATATGGTTGGCATGTCACCCGCCCAGCCAGCCACACATCTTCAAACCAGCACTTCATTGCGTGACGAAGCCATTAACAAAACCGTACAGCCGAACTCCGAGTACGATTGCCCGTGGAAACTGTCAACGTCCGCCCGGCAATAATCGCCGCTTCCCATCACCACGCCCGCCACCCGCAGATCGCCCGAGAGCACCATCAGCTCCTCCACGTCAGCGTGCCGATGCGCCGGAAAATGCGCCCCGGGCTCCAGCCGGAACAACATCGTGTTGTAGCGCCGCACCTTATCTCGATGCAGCACCTTGTAATCCACACCCGGCGACAGACGCAGCCAGGGCAGCTCCGCCGAACGCGCAACCCGCACGCCCCCATTCTGGAACACCACGCCAGGCAGTCGCGATGCACCAGCCACAGCACGCAGGACTCGGGACCGCAGCAAAGCAGGCGGCTTGGCTTCCACCCCTGACGCCAGCTCGGCCGCAAGGTCGCCCGCCTGCCGCGCTTCAGCAAGGCAAACCTCGCACCCGCCAGCCAGATGGGCCTCCACCTCCATTTGCTCCGCGGCCGTCAAGCCTCCCAGGACAGACCACGCAGCCAACTCCCGCATGCGGCATTCATTCGCCGGGAAACTCATAATCCCGCACCCCGCCATGGCCGGAGAGGTTCCCGCAGCCGGCTCATTCCCACGCGTATTCGCGACTTGACAGTTCCCAGCGGCAAATCGAGTTTGTCCGCGATCTCGCTGTGCGATAAACCGGAAAAGAAAGCCAGATCGATAACCTGACGCTGTTCCGCGGGCAGCGATTGCAGCGCCAGGCGCACAGAGTCGCAGCGCATCTGTAGATCGTTCGCAGCATCGGCGCTCGCCGAATCGCCGGCCATCTGGAAGGCCACGTTCAGTGGCAGCCCCTCACGGAAAAATCGCGCCTGCCGCGTGCGGATCCAGTCCATGCAGCGGCTGCGCGTCGCCGTGGCCAGCCATGCCGTCACCGATCCTCGCCCGGGGTCGTAACTGCCGGCCGTCCGCCATACCTGCATATAGACCTCAAGCGCGATTTCTTCAGCGATCCCGGCGTCGTGTACTCCGTTCCGCGCCATCCCATAGATGAGGCCGGACGTAGCGTCGTAAAGCCGTGCCATCGCCTCTTCGTCGCCCTCCGCAATCCTGGATATCAGTACAGGCAGAGTCTTCGTTCCTGAAGCGGCACTTTCCACAGACACAGCGAGCATTCTACAGGGAACTACGGGGCCGCAAGCCGTTCCGGATTGATGGATCACAAAGATTCCTGCCATATCTCACACGATTCTCTGAACTCGTCCGTTTTCGTCCCGCTTTTCATCCGGCCCCTGTTTTTTTCAGTTGTTCGAAATCCGTTCTCGTCCCTCGCGTCGTACTTCAGCATTGTAAGGAGAGTGCAATGAAACGACTGATTAAATGCACACTAACCGCCGCCGCCCTCGCAGCCGCCGCGTCCACCATGTACGCGTCCAGTCATCGCGAAGCTCTGGCGGTCTTAAACGAGCCGTGCGCCGACAACACAGATACCTACGCGTGGGTAACACCTGGTTCGCACGACAAACTCTACCTCATCATGGACTTCAACCCGCTCCATGAGCCCGGCCAGGGCAATCAGGGGCTCCGCGCCTGCAACGGCTATCGCTATGAATTTCATATAGCGAAAGGCACCAGCCTGAAAGACAAGGTCGTCTACCGCGTGGAGTTCACCAACACACTGAAGAGAGAAGCTGCTCCCAGCCCCACCGATCCCCTGGGCGGTGGCAACGAGCTCTTGTGGCAACTGACGGGCGGCACCGAAACCATGAAAGTCACCCGCGTCGGGGATCCCGACATGGACAAGGACGGTGACGACGATCGCCACCGCTATCGCCCGGACCGTTTCGACCAGCGCACCATCGTGCTCGGCGACGTCCTTCCTGTTCTGCCCAATAACCACGGCCCTCAAACAGATCGCCTGGTGTACAAACTCGGTCCCTTCGCCGGGTACACAACAGCGGCGATGCCTCCAGCCGGGAAAACGGCCTCTATGATCAGGCCTTCGTCGATAAATACATCCACATGCTCTCCAACGGCGGGCGCGTCATCGCCGGTCAGTTCGACGATCCCTACCAGCTCGACGAAAAGGGCATCTTCGATCTAGTAAACCTTGGCAAAGATGACCTCGGTGGAATCCCGGGCGCACGCCGGGGGCCCATCAAAGATGTCTTCACCGGCTTCAATGTCTTCTCCATCGCCCTTGAAGTTCCTATGAAGGACATCTTCCCTGACGGCATTCCCCATAACGGCGTGCTGAAGGGTGATTCCACTGACAGCCTCGTCCGCGTCTGGTCTCGCATCCTCCGCCAACGAACGCAGACGGTCACGAATGACAACATCATCACCGGCCTCGAAGGCTCCGGCTCGTGGGTTCAGGTTGGCCGCAACGCACTGCCGCTGTTCAACGCCGGTCTCGTCGGCACCCAGCGCCAAACGCTCTACCTGCACAGCAGCCCCATGAATGACGTCTCCAACTTTGGCGCCGACATTCTCTACCCGGTCCTCGTGCGGGATGCCGAAGCGCTCGGAATCTACGCCGCGCTCGGAGTCCCGCCCGCGACGGTCGCCACTCTGAAAGGCCCCCGCATGGACATTATCAAAGCCATCAATCTGGGCCGGCCGATCCCTGTCGCCGATGGCTCCACCGGCGATGTCCTCACCCTTGACGTAGCCGTCGATTCCAGCTTTCCAAACGGGCGTCGCATGGGCGGAGGAACCGCGCCCAATCGCAATCAGGTGAACGTGAACAGCGTCCTGATCAGTCTCATCGTGGCGGGTAACCCTGCTGCGGGTTTGGCCAAAGGCGTTGAAGTCAACGATAAGAACTATCTCGACCGCTTCCCGTTCCTTGCTCCCGCCCATCAGGGGCTCCTCCAGGGTCACGGTGGAACCAATCTCCCCACGGTGCCGGATATCCCGCTCCCGTAGGGATCTCAACACCCCGGGCGGCCCTGCAACCAGCGGGGCCGTCCGGCTTTTTACAGGACCCAACACATGAAACCACTCTTGCTCTTCATGCTCTGTACTTCGCTGCGCGCCCACGACATGTGGATTCAACCCGCGAACTTCTCGCCCGCTGCCGGCGACATCGTCTCCCTTCGGCTCCTCGTCGGGCAGGATTTCCTCGGGGATCCGCTCCCTCGCGATCCCACCCTGATTCGCCAGTTTGTCGTGCAGGACCATGCGGGTCGCAAGCCGGTCATCGGCCGTGACGGCGCCAACCCCGCCGGTTTTATCCGTGTCGCGGAGCCGGGCCTGCACGTGGTCGGCTACTTCAGTAACCCCAGTTCAGTGGAAGAAACGGCCCAGCAGTTCAACAAATACCTGACCGATGAGGGGCTCGATAGCGTCGCCGCGCTCCGCGCCAGCCGCAAGCAAACCGGCAGCAACGTGCGCGAACTATTCACTCGCTGCGCCAAGACGCTCGTTGCCGCCGACGGTACCGGTGGCGCCGACACCGCGCTCGGCTTCACTCTCGAACTAGTCGCCGAACGCAATCCTTACACGCTGCACGCCGGCGAAGAGCTTCCCCTGCGCCTCACCTACGAATCCCATCCCCTGGCAGGCGCTCTGGTGATTGCCATGAACCGGCACAACCCGGCGGACAAGATCAGGGCGCGCACGGGCAGCGATGGGCGCGTCAAACTGCGCCTCCCGGCCGGTGGAATGTGGCTGGTGAAGGCCGTCCACATGGTGCCCGCACCCCCCGCCAGCCAGGCCGACTGGCAGAGCTACTGGGCTTCGCTGACGTTCAATTTAGCGGGCAACGCAGGCGGAGTTCCAATGTCGGACGCGAAGTGAAACTGCCAGCCATCTTGCTGCTGTCCGCGTGCGCGCTCCTGAAAGCGCATGAACTGGGAACGTCGCGCGTCTCCGTGGCTTTCCACCCCACCGGTGCCTGGCACCTCGAGGTCGTGACGGACGCCAGCGCGCTGGCCGAGAAGCTTGCGTCCGTGACGGGCCGCGAACTGAGCGCTGGTCTCAGCGCCGCCAGCCTCCAGGCCTTTCTCATTGAATCCGAGGCCGAATTCCGAAAACGCGTGAAGGTTCGCTTTGATGGCGCCGACGTTTCGCCCGTTATCGCCTTCTCCGTGGCTCCTCCCATCGACCGCCTGTCAGTGCCCGCTGCCACCGTCCATTTGACTGGCCAGATCCCCAACGGCGCCCACCAGTTCACGTGGAGCTATGGCTGGACCTTCGCTTCCTACGCCTTCACCGTGAAAACTGCCGCGCCGCCCGTTACCCAATGGCTTGACGGAGCACAAAGCAGCCAGCCAGTCTCGCTCTCAACCTCGCCAGGGGCCCGGCCCGGCACGCTAACGACGATTGCCAGATATTTCAAATTCGGCTTTACCCACATCATGCCCAACGGCCTCGACCACATCCTGTTCGTGCTCGGCATCTATCTGCTCAGTCGGCGGGCGCGCGATGTCCTGTGGCAAGTCAGCGCTTTCACTCTGGCGCATTCCCTCACACTGGGGCTAAGCGTCTATGGAGTCATCGCCGTGTCGCCCCGCATCGTCGAACCGGTGATCGCCCTCTCCATCGCCTATGTCGCCATCGAGAATATCGTCGTCTCCGAACTGAAGGCCTGGCGAGTGGCGCTCGTGTTTGCCTTCGGCCTCCTTCACGGCCTCGGCTTCGCCGGAGCCTTGCGGGACCTTACCTTGCCTCGTTCCGAGTTCCTGACCGCGCTCGTGACCTTCAACGCCGGCGTGGAAGCCGGACAGTTGTCTGTCATTGCGCTCGCCTTCGTCCTCGTCGGCTGGCAATGTTCGCACCAGCTCTGGTACCGGAAGCGGATTGTCGTCCCAGCCTCCGCAATGATCGCCGGTGTGGCCGTCTACTGGACAGTTCAGCGAGTGCTGTCATGATGGCTCATGCCGCATCGTTGTGCAATGTGCAAATTTCAAGCGTGTCTGGAATCCCGCCGCCACCGCATCAAAGTCAGCCTCGTGGACAAGGCCAGCGCGATCATGGCAAGCCAGACAACGGACCGGTTCGGCCGTGCAAAGGGCGTGTCCACGAGGAGGACTCGTTCCATCACATTCACCTTACAGTCATGCGTAGCTCTGAAGCGTCTCTTGAGCGATTTCGTGACTTGCCATTGCGGCATCCGGCAGTCCAGCGCCTTCAATGTCAGGAGGCAACCCGAGATCAACGGCGGATTGGCGAAAGGACCGACCGGACTCTCCGGATTGGGAGACCACAGAGAATAAACGGCCTCGCTCCGAACGAGACGTTCTGGCTGCGTTCGTCTCGCCGCCGAATCGCCTCGATCCGATCTGCCGTCTGAAGAGCAGGCGGGGAGACCTGAGGATCGGGAAGGATCTCCGGAAAGAGATCTGCAACACACGCGCCCGCATGCTTCAGCATTGCGGTGCTCCAAGTTGCAGGCCGACAAGGCCGAACCAAAAAGTTGTTCAGAATGTTCGCAGTGAGCGCCGTACAAACATAAGGAGGCCGCCTAAACGCGACGAACCAGCTATAAGAATCAGCAATATAGGGTATGACTGTTGAACTTACAAGCAGGGGGTCCGCGGTTCGAGCCCGCGACCGCCCACCATAAGTCGGGTCCAAAAGCTCGTGCGGTCTTCCGACCGGGTTCGAGAACAGACTCTATCGTCGGAGCAACGATTGCCGTTTCAGCGACACGGAGCGCCCGCGTTGACCTGCCGCACGGCAGCAGGCCGGTCAACGCATCGCCGACGCGGTGAATCGTTTGGCACCCCGGCCGTTGGGAATGACCTTGGACAGAGGGACGGCACAGGCGCAGTTTGAAGCCGCACTAGCGGGCAAAGTCGAAAAAGATGGCGCCCACACGCACTCGCCGCGCTCGTCGGTTCCGGTGCAGACGGTTCTCATTCGGTCGTAGAGATTCCCTCTCCGCACAGCACCCGATTCAGCGAACGCCGCTTTCGTGAAACCCGTCTACCGACGACGAGCCAAGACATGACCGTATCCGCCTGCGCCTGTTTGCCTGGCGGTGTTTCGAGCGCCGACCGGCCAAATCAGTGCTTCCCTCCGCTGCAGGTGCAACCAGTCAGTGACGAGGTATAGCTGCTGTTATCACTTCGTCGACGGACGCCCTGCACGACTTGACGTGTGGCTCCATAGTCAGAACCTCAGCTTAACGACCAGTTCGATCTGGCGCGAAGGCACCCTGGTACTGGTGATGTTTCCGATGCGGCCAGGGCCGATTAACCGGTCAGGCTGGCCGAAGGAAGGATGGTTCAGCGCATTGGTGGCATTTCCGGTCAGGTCGAACCAGAAACCTTCCCGGAGGGTGAAGGTCTTCGCGAGCGACATGTTCACGGTGGTGAGCCTGGGTCCTGTGAGGATGTTCCTCCCCATGTTGCCGAATGTTCCAGGAGTGGGGGCAGCGAAGGCACCGACGTTAAACCATCCATTGATGCCTGGACTCGCCAAGTTCGGATTCCCCACGACATTCGGAAACCAAGAGTTGTTGGAAGACAGGCTGAAACTGTTGTTGACGGCCATGACGGGTGTGAAAGGACTGCCGGCCTGAGCGACGACGCTGCCCGAAAGCCTCCAGCCACCAATCACTGTATCGGCCACCTTATTTTGATTCAAGTGCGCCCGCCCGCGCCCGAAAGGAAGCTCATACACCGCATATCCCTTGAACGCATGGCGAACGTCAAAGTTTGAATTGCCATAATTGGCATCCGGGTCATAGGCCCTTTGGTAGACGATGGTACCCGCCTGTTGCCCCTGCGCTGAAGACTCCTGGTTCGACAGCATGTGAGACCAGGTGTAGTTGAAGTTGAGTGTCAGCCCACTCTGCATGCGTTGCGTCACTGACGTCTGCAACGAGTTGTAGTTCGATCTGCCCTGAGCAAGGGAGCCTGTAATGCTCTGGAACGGATATGGGCGGAACTGGGCGCTGTTCGGTCCCAGCTTGTCCTCGGGGACCTGGTTGATGTCCGTAGTGAACGGCAGGTTCTTCTGACGACTGCCTACATAGGAGACCTCGGCCATCAGCGACGAAGACAGCTGCCGCTGGACGGTGAAATTCCAGGAGTAGAGAAGCGGGACGGGCGAGTTGTACTGCTGGAAGCCGACAGATTGCCCGTTGTAGGATTCCGGGGCAGTTGGAGCCCGCTGGAATCGCGAGTTGATGCTGGTGCCCTGGGCCCCCTGGTAGTTCGCATTGCCATCGGAGGAAAGGATAACTACCGGCTGAACGTTATTCGTAGAGTCCGTCAGGTTGCCGCTGGACGTGAATGCATTTCCTAATCCGCCGCCGTAGGTGTCCACGTTCCACGGGAAGGTGTAGAGACCGAACCCGCCGCGTACCGTCGTTTTCTCGTCGGGCAGAAAAGCGAAACCGACTCTCGGCATCCAGCTGTTCCACTGTGACTTCTGCAGCGACGTCCTGCCATTCGCAGCGCTGGTGCCGTACCACATTGCGCCAGGCTTATTCGTGGCTGGATTGATGATGGTTGGGTCGAACGAGCGCACATTCCCGTCCCGATCCGAGAAGCCTTTGGTCCCCATCCACCGTAATCCGAGGTTCAGGGTGAGTCTCCTGTTGACTTTGAAGTCATCCTGGATGAAGGCTGCCGTGTTCCAGAGGCGGCCCGCATACTGCGGCGAAACTGCGGCCGACCAGTTCTGGGCATAGCCTACCAGGAAGTCCGCGTACGGCACACCGGACGTCGACGCAAGGGCGCCGGTGTTGCTGCCGGCTGTATACACGCCCGTGAAGCCAAGCGTCGCTCCGTTGATATTGCCCCAGGAGGTCGAGTCGGCAATCATCTTGAGGACGTTGAATCCGAAGCGGAGAGAGTGGCGGCCCCGGATGAGGGTCATTGCATCGGAGATATCGTATTGGTTTTGCTGGTAATTCGCGTGACTGGGGTTGCCACCGGCTAATCCATAGATGTTTGTGATGTTGATGGCCGGGAAGATGTCAGCCTTGGAGAACTGCAGGCCCAGTTTCTGCGGGTAGCCCTGATCCAGGGTTTGAGGCTTGATCTTGTCATATTCCGCCATGAACCCCACCCGAAACTCGTTCAGAGTCGTCGGGTTGATGGTCCAGTAGTCAGACAACTGAGCGTTGGCGTTCATGATGTCGCTGTCCGTGACATTCACCGGGGCGACGGGACCAACGCCCTGCGTCCAATTATCGTTCCAGGTAGCAGACCCCGTAATCCGGTGGTTTGCGATGATGTCCGCGTCGAATCGTCCGAAATACTTGATGCGAGGAGTGTTGGAAGGCAGCACGTACTGGTAATTGTTCTGCGCAATACCGTTCGCCAACGTTCCAGCCACATTGGGTCTCGGATAGAAATCCTGGATCTTTCTCGCCACGGGGTCCAGCCTGTTGACTGGGATTACGTTATTTGGGAAGGGTTGCCGCGTCACGACGTTGTTCGAGTTCACCGTCTGAGTCGCTGGATCGTAGATCGGGTTCGTGCCGGCGAAATTACCGTCACGCTGCGCATCGGTGGGTACCGAGATGAACGACACAGCATTCGAGCCATGGCTGATCACCCTTTCCGTGCCGAAGAAGAAGAAGACTTTATTCTTGATGATCGGGACGCCGATGTTCCCACCGAGGTTATGGAAAATGACCGGGGTCTTCAGCGCAGAACGACCGAACTGGTAGGCATTCGCATTCAGTACTGTATTCCGGAAGTAGTCATAACCCATCCCGTGAAACCGATTCGTTCCACCCTTGCTGATCTGGTTGAAGACAGCGCCGCCGTTCCCATACTCCGCCGAGAACATCGAAGTGATCACCTTGACTTCGCCGAGCGCGTCGAAGATCGGAGTCGTGATCACGTTGTTGCTCATGGGCGAGTTGGCGCGGGCGCCGTCGAAAAGCGCAGTGGAATATGGCATGGCTCCATTCACCGACACCTGGGCCATGGAGGGCGCATTGGTGTTCGACGCTCCTGATGCGCCAGGCAACAGGATGATAAAACTCTGCCAGTCAGGTATTCCAGTTCGGGGAATCTGAGCCAGAGTCTCTGAAGGCAGCGTCGTCGATTTTTCGGAACTTGTCGTCTGGAGTATTGGCGCTACCGCTTCGATCACAACCTGTTGCGCTGACCCCGCCACGCTCAACTCCACGTTCATTCCGATGACACCCGTGCGGAGCGTCAAGGGCCCGCGTTGCAAAGTCGCAAAGCCTTCTTTCTTGAAGGTGATTTCATAACGGTCGCCTGCGGGGAGTGGACCGGTACCGTAGACACCGGCGTCGTTGGTCACGATCGAGCGTTCCGTATTCTTATCCAGATTTTTTGCGGTGACGGTGACACCCGGAACGACAGCTCCGCTCGAGTCGCTCACGGTACCCGTAACATCCGCTGAATTTGCCTGAGCCCATGCCATCCCGGCAGACAAGCCGGCAAAGCACGCCAGAAACACACTAACCCGCACACGCTGCGCTATGTTCATCGTTAACCTCATTGGGGCAAGATATATCATCCGAGGCGGTCCGCTGTCAAGCGCTTACATGACAAAAATGCACTGCGGAGGATGGCGGAAGCTGGTAAGTTCGTCCGCGCCGCGGCTGCGCTTGCGGGACCGGGTTCCACACCTGCGTACGAAATTTGGAACGTGGTATATCTGAGCACGTGCGTAGGCTTTCCATGAAGATCGCGTCTGCTCTGATCGTGGTGTCGCCAGGGCTCGCACTCCTGGCACAGACCGCGCCCAATCCGCAAACCAGCATCGCGGCCCTGGAACAGCAGGTGAAGCTTCACCTGCAGGAACAAAAGCCGCAGCTCGCGATTCCTGTGTTGCGGCAAATCGTGTCGCTGGACCCGAAGAACGTAAATGCGCAGGCCAATCTTGGCGTATTGCTGCATTTTCAAAACAAGTTCGACGAGGCGATCCCGCACCTGCGCGCATCGTTGCTGCTGCAGTCCGATCTTTGGCGCATCGAAGCGCTGCTGGGCATCGCCGAGAAGCGCACCGGGGATGCAAGTCAGGCGGTGCCACATCTCGAACAGGCGTTTTCCAATCTTGATAAAGAAGAGAAAATCGGCATCCAGGTGGGACTAGAGCTGATTGAGCTCCATGCGGCCGCGGCGCAGTTCGAAAAAGCTCTGATCGTCGCCGTGAAGCTGGGGCAGATGGCGCCCGCCAATCCTCAGGTACTGCTCGCGACCTACGAGATCGCGCGCCAGACCATGGATCACACGATGCTCAACATGATGGTGGCGGCGCCAGATTCGGCGGAAATGCACATGATGATGGCTGGCGAACTCGCACGTGAAGGTGATCCGACCAATGCGGTCGGCCAGTATCGTGAAGCAATTCGGTTGAACCCCTCGCTTCCAGGCGTGCATTTTGAACTCGCCGAAGTGATGAGGACCTCTGCGGACCCCGCCATCAGCGCGCAGGCTGAGGCTGAATACAGGGCCGCCCTGAAGTTAAACGCGTACGACGCCCTCTCCCTGCGCCAACTAGCCGGGATCATGAACGCGAAATGAGATTTCAAGGCCGCCGAAGAGCACTACAGAAAAGCTCTGGCACTGCAACCGGACGACGCCGAAACGAAGACAGGCCTGGCCATCGTCCTGATCTCGACCAACCGGACCGAGGAGGCCCTGTCTCTCCTGGAAAGTGCGCTGAAGAACGATCCCACCAACATGATCGCCCACTTCCGCCTGAGCGGTCTCTACCGGCGTGCCGGACGAACCGCCGATGCCGCACGCGAGATGGAGGCGTTTCGCCACTATCAGGAACTGAAAGACAAATTGAGCAAAGTGTTCAAGGGCCGGACTGCCCCTGCAAAGCAGCCGTGAAGTCAAAAACGCAGAGTAGCCCTGTACCGGGATTGCTGGCCGTACTGGCATTTGGGCTGGCGGGCCTGTGCCTGCACGCCCAGCGCGGTGGTCCCGCGGTCACTTCCCCTCAAGAGCCTGGGCCGCTGCCCCGGCTTGCGGATATCACGGCCTCCACCAAACTCCGTTTCAACCACCTCGCCTCTCCGGACAAGAAATACATTGTCGAATCCATGAGCGGGGGAGTGGCGCTGATCGACTATGATCGCGACGGCTGGCCCGACATCTACTTCACGAACGCACCGGACGTTGGGATGCAGCTGGCCGGCAAAAAGGCCCGCAGCGCCCTTTTCCATAACAATCGCGATCGTACGTTTACCGATGTCACGGACAAAGCCGGCGTTGCGTATCCTTGCTGGGCAAATGGCGCTGTCGTGGGCGATTACAACAACGATGGCTGGCCGGATCTGTTTGTGACTTGCTTCGGAGGCGTGGTGCTGTACCGCAATAACGGTGACGGGTCATTCGCCAGTGTGACTCGCGAAGCCGGGCTGGCCGGCGACACCATGTGGGCGATGGGCGCCGCTTTCGGAGACTACGATGGAGACGGTTTCCAGGACCTGTTCGTCTCCCATTACGCCGCCTATGATCTCCATGACCTGCCGGCCTTTGGCTCGACGTTGAACTGCGTGTACCACACCATAAAAGTCCAGTGCGGCCCCGCCGGATTGAAGGGATCGCCGGATAGCCTGTATCACAACAACGGCGATGGAACTTACACGGATGTTTCCAAAGCAGCCGGCGTTGAGGACACTAAAAATCTGCTCGGGCTGACCGCCGTCTGGTCGGACTTAGACAATGATGGCAAGCTCGAGTTGTTCGTGGCCAACGACGGCGCTCAGAACTACCTTTACCGCAGCGATGGCAAGGGGCATTTCAGGGAAATTGGACTTGAATCCGACGTGGCTCTCGACGAGAACGGCAATGCCCTTGCCAACATGGGCGTGGCCGCAGGGGACTACCTGCACAACGGGTACCCTTCCATTGCGATCACTCACTTCAGCGAACAATACCTGCAAGTGCTTCGTAACGACGGCGGGCTGAGATTTACTGACGTTTCGAACATCTCGAACATCGCGCGCGCCACCACACACGTCGTCGGATGGGGGGATGCTTTCTTCGACTTCGACAACGATGGGTGGCTTGACCTGATTGCCGTAAATGGCCATGTCTACCCACAAGTGGATGAGGCGAACATTGGCATTAACTACCGCGAGCCGGGACAGCTCTTCCTGAATCTCCGCAATGGCACGTTTCGCGATGTGAGCGGCCAGGTCGGCCCCGCCCTCAAGGTTCCACGCGTCGGGCGCGGGCTGGCTGCAGGCGACCTTTTCAACGATGGAGTTCTGGAGGTTGTGGTAGAAAATCTCGAAGGGCAGCCGGTCATCTTCCGCCCCGAGGGAGGCCCTCCCCATCACTGGATTACCTTGGAACTCGCAGGCGCCAGGGACAAGCTGGCCCTGAATGCGCGTGTAAAAATCACCGCGGGTGATCTGATCCAGACCGATGAGGTGCGAAGTTCAGGCAGCTATCTCTCACAAAACGATTTGCGACTTCATTTCGGGCTGGCCGCCCACCGCCGCGCTGATAAGGTGGAAATTTTCTGGCGGTCCGGAGCAAGCGAAACCCTGACCGGGCTCGACGCCGACCACGCTTACTGCATCAAAGAGGGCTCCGGCGTGGTCCCATGCGGCTCCATCCGGCCAGCGCGGGTCTCACCGCGTTGAGCAACTGGCTCGCTATAGTCCTGAGCTATTGACACAAAGGCGCTGGACCTTGCCCGCGGGCTGTGGCTCGCGGTCGGCGATCGGTTCACTGACAATCAATAAGCTTGTCGGGGGCGCAATGAGGTCTGACCCGCATGTCGGACCAGCTCCCGGCGGGTTTTGCCGCGACGCTCACCCGTGGGTCCAGCGTCACGACCCGGATCAGGGCGACCCGACGTCATGTAGAATGGCCGGATTAAGGAAGGAATTCGATTGAAAATTTTATTCGGGATCTTGATTTTTACGCAATTCGCGGTGGCGCAAATACCGCTGCCGTCTGTTCCATGCATACAGCCGGCACCGGCTCCGCCGGCCGCCCGGCAAGCGCCCGCAAACGGGCCAGGTCGGGCAGGACTCGCTCCTCGCGTCCAAACGCCCCAGTCGGCTGAAGATGTCGCGGAGCTTGCGAAGCTCAGGGATCTTCCGGCCTGGACGCCGGCCGCCGTCGACGGCGACTATTCAGCCGGACCCGGCTTTCCGACCGCCCCGGAACTCGCGAGGCGCGTGGGCGTCCCCGAGGGCAAGGTGATCGAGTTCGTCATGAACTCGACTGAAAGCAAGTTGTACCCCGGCGTCAACGGTGCCTTTCAGCGGCACGTTTGCGTCTACGTTCCCGCGCAGTACGTTACGGGTACCGAGGCCCCGGCCATCATCGCGGCAGACGCTTACGGGATGCGCTACAACCTGCCTACTATTCTCGACAACATGATCTACGACCAACGTTTGCCAGCGATGCTCGCGATCATGATCGACAACGGTGGTGCGGAACGCAGCATGGAATACGACACCGTTTCTGACAAATATGTCCGATTCGTTGAAGAAGAGGTCCTGCCGCGTGTGGAGAAAGAAGCGAACGTGAAAGTCTCTAAAAATCCCGACGCGCGGATGACCCTCGGCGGCAGTTCCGTGGATTCAGGTCTCTGAGAATGACAATGGCGCCAAGACCGCTTCAGCGAATCGGCGAAATTGGGTCACCGCCAACTCTCGGCTTGCGAAGATCCTGAAAGACAAGGGCTATCACTACCAGTTCGTTTACTCGAAAGGCGCTGGCCATACGCAACGAAAAGTGATCAATAACAGTCTCCCGCAGGCACTTGAATATGTCTGGCAGGGGTACACGGGCGGCAACTAAGCTCTACGGTGCTGTGCCGTCCTGATCCCGCTTGGTCCCAGTTAAACGGACAAACTGGGGATCAAGCGTCAGTTGCAAAGGCTCCCCGTTGCGAGGTCCATGCGAACGCCATCCGAGAGACGGAGAGGCTTCTGCGGCGTGTCCGGAAACAGGTGCTCAATATATTCATAGGCGCCTAGCGGAGCTTCCGGGCTGCTGCGGAGGTTCACGAACGTCCCCGAGTAAGAAAGGACACGGTGATAAAGGTCCGGCCTGAACCAGGCCATCGTGATTGCAGCCGCAGCGCCGGGCTTTAGGATTCGATTAAAAGACGAACCGTCCGACCAATTGGCCGTTCCGGGGCTGGCCGTTGCTGTTCTGGTTGATGAAGCCGAAGCCTCCTGTCAGATTACCTTTGCCGTCGAACGTCGTGGTAGCGGTGGGGCTGGTGGAAACCGGATTGGCATATACCGTCCGGTTGAACACGTTGAAGAATTCGGCGCGAACCGAGAACATCTTGCTCTCGCCGATTTTGAAGTTGCGGCCGACGCTGATCTGCTCGTCCGGGGTGCGACGGGTGCGGTAGTTGTCGTAAGCGTTGGCGCTGGTCCCGAACGTTCCAGGCGCGGCGTCAACCCATGCTTTTGGATTGAGCACCAGTTGCTTGTTCGGATCGAACGAAGAGTTCAGTTCCGAATTGAACAGCGGTTCGCCGGCCACACGATTGAACACCGTGGGCTGGAAGACCTGACTATTGAGCAGATTGGTTGACACGGGAGTGTTAATGACGGTGCCGCTGCCGTAGCGCAAGGTGCCGCTGAACGTCCAGCCAGCGGTTGCGAGCCGGAGGACCTTCCTGTCCTTGAACCAGTTCTGCGTTTCGTAGGTGAAGGCTGTGGTGAGCACAAGAGGCTGAGCTCCGGGCGACAACACCTTCTGATTGGCGCGCTTGAACGCGTCATTGTAGGCGGCGAGGCGCTCGGAGTTCTTCGACCAGGTGAAGGCGGTGGTCAGATCCAAACCGTGCGAGTAACGTTTGGTGACCTTCGCCTGGAGCGAGTCGTACCACGAATTCCCGAGTGAGGCGTTGCGGGCGACCAGTGTGGAATTGAACTGTGGGTAGGGCCGCAGCGCCTGCGCCAGCGTGGCAGAGGCTGGAAAGCTGTCATACGGAAGCTTGAAGCCGCGAGCGGTCACCGCCGGGCTGTCGATACGAGAGGTGAGCAGCGTCCGGTCCGCCGCATTGGCCAAGCTAAGGCCGAAGGATGTAAGGCGCTCGGTGCTGATCGCATTAGGCTGGGCGAGGGCGGGCCCGTTCAGCCAGCCACCCCGATTGCCAACATACGCAGCTTCCACCACGAGGTTACGCACGACTTCGCGCTGGATGCCAAGGCTCCACATGTTGATGCGCGGCGGGCGGCCCCAGCTTTTATCGATGATGACGGCGGGCGCGTTCAACTGACCACGTACGGGGAGAAGGCCCGGGTCGAGGCTGGCCTTGTAAAGATCGGCTGGGTTGTACTGCAGCCCGTTGCGGAGAAGCACCGCGGGGTCACCCTGACCGGGCGCATCCCAGGCGACGGAGTTGAAGCCTACGCCATTCCAAACCTGGTTCGTAATGTAGTTCAGGCCAGCCAGATTGCCGTAGGAAATTCCCCAGCCGCCGCGGATCACTGTCTTGGGGTCGAGCTGATAAGCTACGCCAAGTCTCGGGCCCAGGGCAAAGGGGTAGCGCGGCGCCATATCGCAGTTGCAGCGCCCGGGGCCATTCCCGGCGTAGATCAACGCGCCTGGGCGGCCACCAGCCGCAGGATTCGGGGTGCTGAAACCCAGGTTGCTCACGCGGTTCCAGATCTCGTGCCCGGCTGCCTCATAGTCCCAACGGATGCCGTAGTCGAGTGTCAGCTTACGAGTGATCTTCCAGGTATCCTGCAGGTAAAAGGCCCAGGAAGTCTTGCGCCACTGTGGATCCTGCAACGCGTTGACGCTCGCGTTGTTGACCATCCCAAGCATGAAGCTGGCGTAGTTGAGGCCAACGCTGGTTCCGCCCGGCAAACTCAGGGCCTGCGTAGCCGGAAGCCCGGTCTGCGCATTGCTGAAGTTCAGAACACCCTGGGCACCGCGCGAGTTCCGATCCGTGAAAATATCCACACGCACCTCGCCGCCAGCTTTGTAGGAGTGATTGCCGCGGATGTGGGTGAGGCTGGCCGTTGACGTCCACTTGTCATTGAAGTACAGGTTCGCATTAGCGGGTCCGATGCCGAGATTCATTCCGCCGAAGCTGTTGTTGGTGGTGGTACCTGGGATTAGCCCGTTAAGGCCAGTGATGCGGGGGAAGCCGCCCGGATCTGTAACGCCGCCGATGAAGCCGAGGTTCTTGGCCGCGTCATACTTCAGCACCGCATCTGGGGCACTGTCGGGGTTGATGTACCGAATGTAGCCGGAGCCCGCGTGAAGCACTGTGGTGGGCGACATGGTGCGGTCGTAGTTTAGGCGCGTGGTGTGCGAAAAAATGGACTGGTATCTGGTAGCCGTAATCGGTTCGGGCAGGCTGTCGAACCCGCTCTTCTGTACCGTGGTGAGGTAACCGTAGTAGAACGAGAGGCGATCGTTGGGGCCGAGTGTGTGGTCGATCTTGAAAGCAGGGGCGGACTGCGATTTTACATAGACACCGTTCTGTTGCCAGTTATTGCTGAGGCCGTTGTTGATTGGCGCAGGAAGAAGTTTGGTGATCGCGACGGCAACCGGATCAAAGCGCGAAGGCGGGATGATGTTGCCCGGGAACACATCTCGATAGACGAGACCATTGACGGTCCGATTCGTTGCCGGATCGTAGATCGCGTTCTCGAGGACCGAGCGACCTAATCCGTCGGTGGCGAGAGTGCGATTGGTTAGGGCCGCGCTGAAGTCGCCGTTTCGGTAAGCGGTGGTGGGAACCGTCTGGAACACGCCCGTACTCGCCGTTTTGTTGCGGAAGTATTCCCAGTTGAAGAAGAAAAACGTCTTGTTCTTGCCGTCGTACAGTTTGGGGATTCGTATGGGACCGCCAATGGTTCCGCCGAAGTCGTTCTTGCGGGAGACGGGCAACACGTGGGTGGTGGCGAGGGGTTGGCTGGCGTTCAGTGCTTCATTGGTCAGGTATTCGAAGAGGCTGCCGTGATAGTTATTGGTGCCGGAGCGGATCGTGAAGTTGAAGATCCCGCCCAGCGCCTGGCCGTATTCGGCGGAGAAATTGGAGGTCTGGAGCGTAAACTCTTCTATGGCTTCCAC
>JAOAPO010000218.1 GCA_025462945.1 Bryobacterales bacterium | reverse complement strand
TCGGTCGGTTAATATCGGGCAGTGCTACCTCATGTTCAGGCAGTTTTAGATCGCATGGCGGCGATGGATGATCGCGACGGCAGTATCGAATCGGCGCGGCGTTATCTGCTTCGGATTTCGGGCTTCTCAGGGCCGCCGGTTGAACTGTATTCGGTCGAGGACAAGCAACTGCATGTTCCGATGCGGATCTATCGGCCTTCGGAGGGCGTGCTGCCTGCGGTCGTCTACTTCCATGGCGGTTGGTTTTGCCTGGGTGGTCTCGATACCCACGATTCAGCTCTGCGTGCGATCGCGAAGGCGTCGAACTGCATCGTGGTGGCTGTCGATTATCGGCTCGCGCCGGAACACCCGTTTCCGGCAGGCGTGGAAGACTGCATCGTGGCGACCGACTGGGTGCACGACAGCTTTGAAGCGCTGGGACTCGACGCCGCGAGGGTTGCGGTGGCTGGCGACAGCGCGGGCGGCGCGTTGGCGGCCGTTGTGGCCCGGCACCACCGGTGGCTTCGCTCGCAGATCCTGATCTATCCGGTGGCGGACTCCACGCTCGATTCGCCGTCGTGGAAAGAGTTCGCAAACGGGCCGGTACTGACTCTGGAGCGAGGTGTTGCGTCGTGGGCTCGCTATTTGCCGAACGAGGATCACCAAAATCCCAATGCCGTGCCCATGCGGGCTACCGATCTGGCGGGGACTCCTCCGGCGCTCGTGATTACTGCTGAATTCGATGCCCTGCGCGACGAGGGGGAAGCGTACGCGGAGGCCTTGCGTTCGGCGGGCGTGGATGTGAAGGTGGAGCGCTGGCCGGGCATGATCCACGGCTTTCTGCTCATGGCAGAGATGCTGCCCGAATCGAAAGCGCTGCTGGAGCGGATTGCCGCCGAGCTACGCGCGCTCGCGGTACTCCCCGAAGACGTGGCGTAAACAGTCGGAGATTTCGCCCACCGTGGCCATGGCCTCGGCTGCCGCCAGGATCCGGGGCATCAGATTCTCGGAGCCGCGTGCGGCTGCTTCGAGGTTGCTCATGGTGGCTTTCCAGGCATCGGGGTTGCGTATGGCCCGGATCTCGCAGACTGCCGCGATCTGCTGGTGCTCGATTTCAGGGTTGATGCGGAAGGCCGGGACGCTGGTGGCGCCCTCCGTTTGGAAGCGATTCACGCCAACGATGACCCGCTGGCCCGCCTCAACTTCACGCTGGTGTTTGTAGGCGGCGTTCTGGATCTCCGCCTGAATGAAGCCGGTTTCGATCGCTCGCAGCGTGCCGCCCATTGCGTCGATACGGGCCAGGTACTCATTCGCCTCGCGTTCGATACGGTCAGTCAGCTCTTCGATGTAGTAGCTGCCGCCGAAGGGGTCTGGTACCTCGGTCACGCCGGATTCGTGCGCGATCACCTGCTGCGTGCGCAGGGCGAGGCGCGCTGACGTTTCCGACGGCAGGCCGAGCGCCTCGTCGAACGAGTTGGTGTGGAGAGACTGCGTGCCTCCGAAGACTGCCGACAGGGCCTCCAGCGCGGTGCGGACCAGGTTGACTTCCGGCTGCTGCGCGGTGAGGGTGGAGCCTGCGGTTTGAGTGTGGAAACGCAGCATGCAGCTGCGGGCGTCTGTGGCCCCGAAGCGGTCGCGCATGAGTTTGGCCCAGAGGCGTCGGGCGGCACGGAATTTGGCGACCTCAGTCAGGAAATCGGAGTGCGCGTTGAAGAAGAACGAGAGCCGGGGCGCGAAACTGTCGACGTCGAGCCCGGCGGCAAGGGCTGCTTCGACGTAGGCGATCGCATTGGCGAACGTGAACGCCACCTCCTGCACGGCCGTGGAGCCCGCCTCGCGAATATGGTACCCGCTGATCGAAATGGTGTTCCATTCCGGCACTTCCTGGGCAGCCCAGGCCATCAGGTCGGTGATGATCCGCATCGCCGGTCGCGGGGGGTAGATGTAAGTGCCGCGGGCGACGTATTCTTTCAGGATGTCGTTCTGGATGGTGCCGCTCAACTGCTTGCCGGACACGCCTTGTTCGCGGGCTACCAGGAAGTAGTAGGCGAGGAGAGTGGCGGCGGTCGAGTTGATGGTCATCGACGTCGAGACCTGATCTAACCGTATGCCCTTGAACAGCTTACGCATGTCGGCCAGCGACGCGATGGAGACGCCCACGCGTCCGGTTTCACCTGCGGCGAGAGGGTGGTCGGGGTCCATGCCCATTTGGGTGGGCAGATCGAAGGCTACGGAGAGACCGGTGGTGCCGTGGCTTAAAAGGTACTGGTACCGGGCGTTACTTTCCTCGGCGGTGCCGAAACCGGCGTACTGGCGCATCGTCCAGAGCCGCTTGCGGTACATGTCGGGATAGATCCCGCGCGTGTACGGGTATTCGCCGGGGTTCTCCAAATCTAAGCCATTCTCAGGACTTCGAGATCTGGCGAGCCTTCCGCACGGACGAGAGCCCGTAGCCACCCGTCACGACCACGAAGATGATGGCGATGAAGACGTACACCGGCGACAGGGTGTCCATCTGACGCCACGTCTTCACGGCTGCCATACCCGCAAGCGACAGAAAAAGAAAAGCGATGATCTGATGCCACAGAGAATGGATCGGTTTGACGGTCGCGGGAAGGACGTGTTTTACGAACGCTTTCGAGTGCTTCGCGGACGGCCCAAACTGCTTCGCCGCAACATTCCCGGCGGCTTTGGCCTTCGGCATATACTTGCCGACGAAGCGGCCTGCGATGCGTCCGGCGCGCGCTATCTGCTCATCTCGGGCCACAACTGTATTCTATCAAAATCGGCGGTTGTTCCCCGCCGTGTTCACCTGTACAATCAAAGAAAACCGGGACCGACTGCGGAACTGTTGGCAAGGCGCGTGCATCTCAAAGGTAGTGAGAACTTTAGAGAAGCGCCCGAAAGGGGGATCACTTGGAAGAGCGTCTTAAAGGGTTGATGCAGGACCTCGGTAACGCGATCAACGAATCGCTTTCCGACTCCGAGAGCATCGCCGAAGCCATTGGCGAAATCAAACGTGCTGGTTACGACGTTTTTCTGGTCCTCGAAGCGACGATCGGCTTCAATAAGCGTGACGAGTCTGAAGTTGATGCCGAGATTGAGGAGAC
>JAOAPO010000209.1 GCA_025462945.1 Bryobacterales bacterium | reverse complement strand
TGAATAGCGATTCGATAAAACATATTCGCACGAGTTCAGGAAAGCGTCAAGCTCAAGGTCGGGTCCGAGCGCAGCAAAAACAGCGACTTACGTCAACTCATGTGGAAAGAGAGATTTCCGCATGAGTGGTTATCTTGCCGACAAGGCGTCGTGAGCCGGTCCAATACAAAGGGGGCTGACTGTACGCTTTTCGCACTTGCACTCCGGCTTCGCACTGCTACCTGCCTTAGTACGATATTGAACATGGAGTATGGCAATGCCCCAGTTCCGCCTTCACCAGTACTCGCGTGGGCAGGTCGTCGTTGACGAAGAGGGGGCCCGTTACACCTGCCTGGAGGCCGCAATCGGCGAGGCTGCGGAGGCCGCTCGCGAAATCATGGCCGACCGGCTGCGCAGGGCTGAAGCAGCCGATGGTTCTGAATTCCACATCACTGATGAGGCGGATCAAGTTGTCGCCGTGATCAAGTTCGAGGACGTGCTGGCTGGAAAGCAATTCCCGCCGGCACCACCGATAGGACAGGACGACGGGTGAACTCAGCTCGGTGACCGCGTCATAGGCCCGATCAGCCGTACGTAAAGTGCCTCCGGTTGTCCAAAGCTGCCAGCAGCGGAGACTATGAGACCTTCCCGATTAATCACTCTGATGGCTCCGCGCGACGCCTTAATGAGGTATTCGCCTTCAAGAAACTGAACAGCTTCCGTGACCCCGGCCCGGCGCACCGCTAACATAGTCGCCAAATAGTCATGTGTGATGCGGATGTCGTCGCCAACGCGGTCCTGACACATAAGAAGCCACCGGCTTAGTCTTTCAATAATAGAGAAGCTTCCGCTCGCCAAGCATGAGTATGCAAATTGCATGGCTCTATACTGTTCATAGCGGGTGATCGCCGCCCTCAAGGTGGCACTGGCCTGCATGGCATTGGCGTAAGGAATAGTCTCCACCTGCCAACCGGCGCCGTCGATTTGCATGAAGGTGCGCAAGGGAATTTGGTCTTTGCCCGGGTCGAGGACGAAATCGGACAGTCCTTCAAAGCCGAAGACGCCGACCTCGATCATCTCGCGGTCGGGGGTCAGGGCAACGATGGATGCCAGGCCGCTTTCCGGAAAGAAGACCCGCTCGATGACGTGGTTTTCCACGATGAGATTCATGCGCCGGGGCAGGGCCACCGGCACGAGGTATTCGGCGAGGAGCTTGTAGTCGCTCGGGGAGAGCGCGCGCAAAAAGCTGTTTTTAATTTCAGACTGGGGAGTGGCCACGACGGCCTCCACGCTTTGGAGCGGGAGCACTGCGTGTCTCTCTGCCGAAGGCGCTCGGATACGAGCCGCCGGTATGCCTACCCTATCCTAACGCGGCTCACCCGACCACAAGCAAAATCAGGGTCCAAAGCGCATCTTAGTCCGTTATCGCTCACTGCGATTATACTATTCGTCCCGGCCAAGCTGCTGATACACTAGCTAATCTGGCCACTCATCGGAGCAAAGGGTGATGTTTTCTCGGGGACGAGCTGAGAAACCTGTCGCAATACGGATGTTACTGCTCAGGATGAGGTCACGATGATTCCTGGCTTTTATTGTTCAATTCCCGCTGCAAAGCGCTCAGTGCCCGTTCTATTGTTTCACCCACCAGCCATCCATGAGCGTCGGCAATCGCGTAAACGGTCGCGACCGTCTGGGGCGTAGTTCGAGCGTTCAGTTGCGCCGTTCTTCCCGTTCTGTGTCGACGTGGTTGCCGTTTCTCAGGCACGTATGCCGTCGCAAGCGGAGGAGGCTGTCTGCTGGGGAAATTGGCTGCTTCTGCGACGGCTCTGACTTGGTCAGGCGTAGGGGCTGCCGCGTCAGCGGCAGACTTCGGCGCGAAACCGGAAACATCGATCTCGTCCATTTCGAAAATACTGGCTCTTGACGGGTTCATTTATGCGACTCGGGCGTGCGTGCGGGTAGCGTCGCTTCTCAGCAACGAGATCACTTCCGCCGCGAACGCGCGGGCGTTAGCTACTGCGGCTTTGATGTTGCTGACCTGAGATGGATCGAGCGTTGAGAGTGAGCCGCCAAAGGCGAAGATCGCGCGGAACGCGTCGCGTTCATTCATTTGCGTCCGAAGGACCTCAACGCCGCTGGATTCGAATTCTGATTGTATTGCCTGAAGCGACCTTGGACGGATGGCCGCGCTGGTGCGGGTGAATAGGATTGCCGTTGGGATGGGCTTCCCTTGTTTCACCTTTTCCAAGTTTCGGACCATGCGGATCGCTTTCACAGCTTCTGCGGCATCCAACTGGCTCCCCTGCGTCGGTATGATCACCAAGTCGGCGCGGCTCACGGCGGCTACGACGATCTGGGAAGCCGTCCCCTCCAGGTCAACAATGACGAAGGATGACCGCTGCGCGGCATCTTCGATCTGATCGAAAATGGTGTCCTCGTTAACCTCGGCAACGACTGTCATCGTGTCTGGTCTACCAGGCCGCTTGGCCCATTTCGAAACAGGCTTGTTGGGGTCTGCATCGATCATCGTAACCGTGGCCCCGCGCGAAGCCAGCTCAGTCGCGAGAATTACTGCCGAGGTCGATTTTCCGGCGCCGCCCTTGGGGCTGGCAAATACGATGGTTGGCATGGCGTCCGTTCTTCGGCGGGCGAGCGAATCAGCTGCGCGGACCAGCATGGTTGAAAGGTGATAACAACTCGCTAACGAACCGCTCACTGATCACAGCCTGCTTTCAGGCGGCTCACTGTTCGCACACTGCTATCATTTCCATCAAGGATGCGGTCCTGGTGCTCTGCTCTGCAATCGCTTTGGTTCTACTGGCGGGCGTTAGCAGGGACCGGGCGTGTCGAGGCTTATTCGATCCTCTCTTTTTCTTGGCCTGATGCTGGATTGGCTCGTTGAATTCACAGTAGTTCGAATAACTGTATCCGTGGACTCTACTTTTTTAGACCCTCCCCCCCCCGACGCAGGCGACCGGCGCCTTTCCATCCATGCTTTCCACTCCTTGGAGATGATGCGGATGCGGTTCGGCAGATTTGGAGCGCGGTGGCGCCGACGTTCCTCGATGAGAAGAAGGCCATCGCGCCCCGCCGCCCTAATGGCATTCCGAGCGTGACAGACGGAGACGCCGGCCCGCGCGGCAATCTCGCCGAGCGTCAGGCAGCAGAAGCCGCTCGCCCGAACTTCGTCGGCGACAATCTGGAGCACCGCCAGTTCACCTGTTGTGAACCTGAGGGCCAGGGCAGGGGGCAGCGGCCCGAAGGCCGCCAGCCGCCTTCTGCGCTCGATTGAGCGGGCTCTGTCGGGGCTATGGGTCCTTCTGCGTTTCACCGGGAAGCAGCTCGCGCCGATGACGCGCGGGACACCCAGCGCGCGATTCGAGGTCTGATCCAGAACGCGGACCTCGATACGTCTGGCTTCCAGCGTCTCAGAAAGGCCCTGGGCCTCGTCATCGGTCAGCAGCCCCGACCCATAGGCCTTCCAGATATCCTGGCTCAGCTCGTTCAGTCGCGCATGCGACCGTACGCCGGCAATCGCGCCAGCGACAGTATCGGTAAACATCGTGCCCCCTCTCGGGGCCGCTCAGGCCAGCCTCCATCGTTCGGTGAAACAAGTGTTTCCCGTTGACGCAGGGCCAAATT
This sequence comes from Bryobacterales bacterium, assembly GCA_025462945.1. Classification (GTDB taxonomy): domain Bacteria; phylum Acidobacteriota; class Terriglobia; order Bryobacterales; family Bryobacteraceae; genus BOG-234. The sequence goes on along the minus strand of JAOAPO010000209.1, from coordinate 6,021 downwards.
TGCGAGAGGTTTGGGGTATCGAAGTTCCCCGGCTCTCGCTGGACGGGCCTCGAAGGGCGCCAACCCTTCGGGGCCTTTGCTTTTCTAAGCGACCGTTTCTGTGATCCTTTTCTGGCGCGTTAGCGCGCCTATCTCAGATTCTCTGCTGAATGCGTGATTCGGGCAACCGGCCCGGCTCTAAACGGCAGCTCGACCTGGGCGCTTCGGTATGGTGCGAATTCGCCAGCCCCACACAACGTCCCCGATCTCTTCCCGCGTCAGCAGCGTCTCCCGGATGATGGCATCCTCCAGACCATCGCCCGCAATCTCGCTGGCACTGAAATTACTCGCGTCAATATCGGCGTTCAGGACAATCACAGGGATATTTTTTCCAAGGATGTCCTTCAAAGCTGCCTTGTTTCCTGGCGACGAACGGCGGGGTTCCTTCAGGTGCCGAAAATCTGGAACAGCGATTGAGCCTCGGGTCCCTCGCTCCTTGATCAGATCGCATAGCACCGGGCGTTCATATTCATCCGTTTCTTCGACGATCTTGAGGGCATCGTCCCGCCCGTAAAAAGCATAGACCTTCTCTATAAATCTCCGAAGGCTCGCCTGATCCCGCTGAGCGTCCCCTCCCTCTATCTTCATCCGCCTGATAAACGGATTGACATATCCCCAGACCGGCAGCTGCACCCCCATAGGGCCCCCATTCTTGTCAAGTACCGGCGCCGGTACTGACTGTCCGGACCGCCTCCGCCATCGTCCTCCTGTGCCCTGAGGGGCGACAGAGGACCCCACTTATGTCTGACATTTCCGCCTATGACGACCAGAACGATCAGCCCCCACTGCCCGGAGGGTCCTCCAAAAAGGCGCCGGCTGCCAAGAAGCCACGGAAAGGGCCGCAGGGTACTGCCGTAGGCGCAAACTCGAACTTCGAACAGCTCGTCAAGATGGCTCGTAACGCCGTAGACCGGGCGGGTGAATTCGCCTTAAAGCTCGACGGGCAGGTTTACGAAATCATGCCGGCCCTGCTTCGCCTGTATCTCGCGGGAGCCGCAGAACCACAGAAGTACCAAGACTTCTTGGCTGCGCAACGGGTCAACGTCACAAAGGCGAAGAACAACTTTTATGCGCTCGTGATCGCGCTGGTGCCGCTCGAAAAGCGCAGTGACTATCGTGCACGGCTCTCGCTTTATGCTCAATGCCTGCACGTGCTCCACGCCAAAGGCCTCAAGCCCGAAGAGGTATCGGCCTGGATGCAAAAAGATGAGCTTGTGGATACCAAGTTCATGTCAGGCCTCATGAAGGCTGTCCGCATCTATCGCAATTTGCCCGAGATAAAAGCGGCCAAAAATACTAAGAAAAATGATGGGCAAGATACAAAAGCCGACGTCCTAAATGAGATGCTCGCCAAGCCCCGCACCTTCCTCGATGCCGATCCTATCCTCGAACAGCTCATCTTGGATGCCGACCCCATTCTCGAAAAGCTCACAGCGTCGGGGCCGGTGGCCCTTCTCGGCACTATCGAGGGTGGCCGTCTCAAGGTTTCGCAGGTGATCACAAAGCTGGATGGCGTACTGCGCGTCATGGCGGCTGGGAAGTCACCCAAGATCAAGAAAGGCAAACAGAAGCTTGAGGTTGTCACGGAGCCTGAGGCGGATCACTCCCCGGACCCAGACGGCTCGGACGAGGACGATAGCCGCGAAGTCATCGTAACATCCGACGGCAATCAAACGTCGTCTGAAGAAGCTAATGCGCAGGAGATCGAGCACTAAATATCTGATGCCGATCACAATTATCCTTCTGTCCATTCCTGCGGAGGCGTTCGGCGCAACGCGCTCAGAACGCCTCCGGATCGCGTGCGAAGCGTTCGCGCATCAGCTCGCGCCCTCTTGCAGGATTCAGCAAGTCGAGCCCTCTCAATGGTCATTTAAATTCGAAACGCCTCAGCATGCCTGTGCTGTGCAGGCCTATTACAATGCCCTCCACCAGGGGCGCGGACCGTGATCCGCTGCACGCGGTCCCCTGCCCTCGACGTTCTTCGCGGTGAAGCGATTCACGCCCAGGTCATCGCCAGCCTGATCACCGCTGGGGACGAGGACATCGCCAACAAACTCCTGCGCTGCCAAGCAGCTCGGGTCTGGCGAGAGCCAACTAGATGGCCTCGTCGATGTGGGTCTGGAGGATGTCACGCGTGCCGACGAACCTTAATCCGCAAATGGTGGTCAGCATTTGAGGCATGGCCTAGCGACAGCTCCAGCCTGGTCGAGATACCGATGGCCGTTCCTGCGAACGGATTGACGGCGCTCAAGCGGCTGCGGCGGGCGCTGAGAGACTTGCGCGACCGCGAGGCCCGGAGACACCGGGCGTGGAGGCAGGTCGCCTTCATGGGCCTCGCGCAGGGCTCTGGGACAGCTCTCATGGTGATCGAGCATCCCGGTCTCTGCCGAGCAAGCCTGGTGGCGGTCTTGCGCAAGCGCTGGCCAACTCTTCAGGCGCAGGACGTTAAATCTCAATCCCCCCTCATCCACCTGCCCACCGAATTGGCCGCTGATCTCGCGCGTCAATGTCGCGGCATTGAGCCCATCCGGATCGTCATCATGCCTCAGGCGCTGAAGGCGGGTCCTGCTGAACCCGAACTCGAACCCATGCCGGTTTTGATATGAACCCCATCTCGCCTGCTCTGGCCCGCGCGCGGGCCGCGCTCCTCGCTTCCTGGATGCAACCGACCTCTGCTCAGAACATATGGGATATGAGGAAGGTCATAATAGCCTGTCTGTTACCCGCCTCTACGCTACGTGCTCGTCTGATGAGATGCGGCACGCGCAGCGGGAACAACTATAAGCGGTTCGATTGCAATAGCCCGGCCTGCCCGGTATGCGCACAGCGGAAGGCAAGCCGGTTCTCTTATCAGCGGTCCCATTTCTCCCCTCCCAAGCCGAGTCCATTTGTCTATGGGAGCCGGCGCCACGTTCCTAAGGTCACTTGGGCTTGGAGCCTTGCCGATTGCTGCTGGGCCACCATCATCACGAACCTGCATACCGACATCCCCCTGGGTGCGGCAGAAAATCGACGTCAGCAGCGAGCCCTCAAGCATGTGATCCGTGGCCTAACCGGGCCAAATTTTATCATCACTGTGCAGGCAGCTCGCGACATCGAGGTTATTGAGCCAGCTGACCTCAACCTCCTGTCCCCCACCAAGCAAGCTCTGCTCATGAGCCTCGGGTTTCCAGTGAACCATGCGGGCCCCGTGTATGTATTTCATTGGCACTTGCTGGTTGATCTCAATGGCATTCACATAGACACATTCAAGGCTGCTCTGCGGGCCCGCTGGGGGCTGGGGAACCGCCAGGTGCATGTGATCCCCGTCAGCAAAAGAAGTCACGTTCCTCGTCTAACCGTCTATCAAACGAAGGTTCGGATGACCAAGGAACCTGCTGTTGGGGGACGTCGTCAGTGGCTGCCACCCCATATCGTCCGGGACCTTGCAGAGGGCTTGCACAGCCTGGGGCCTCGGTGGCGACGCTTCAGTGTTCGATTGTAGGGACCTTAATAACGGCAAGGCCGGGGCACCCTTGGCCCAGCCCTCCCTCAGGAGGCCCTCCTGGGCCCCCTTCTTTCCCCCTTCCCTTCCCTTCCCTTGCCTTGCCTCTCGTCAATTCATTTGACGAGGGCGGTCCCCGGAGGGGCCCAAATCAGACCGGATAAATACCTCCAGGTACAACCCTGGAGACCCTTATGATTGAAGACATCTACGAAGAACTTCGTGCGCGAGCGGCAGTTCGCTCCAAAGCTCAATTCAGCCGCAGCTTTCTCAATCGAAGCCCTAACTACATGTCCCGAACGCGCGGACAAATAGCGCCGGCATCTCTGGTTGAATTAGCCCGCGCTTTGAGATCACACCCGGACCTTCTTCGGGAGGTTTTGAAGCTAGTGGTAGGTGGAAGCCATGATCAGTGAGTACTTTTCTGAGCCCTTGGAGGAAGTCGTCGATGTTCTCGAAGAGCTGCGGATGATCAACGCCGAAGCCTCCCCTATAGCCTTGCTGATATTCGGAAAACCTGCCGATGTAGTTTTCTATAAACTGCGCTGGAGCCTTGCGCATGTGGAGGGCGAAATTTTTCAGTTCCCATCGCAAGGCGAAATTCAGGACTGGATTTGGGCAAACACGCGTAGTGCTCAAAAGGTGGAGATTACCGTCGTGTGGTTCGCCAGCGAGGAAGATAAGCAGCGCTTCCAGGAAAGACTAGAGAGATGAAACAGATCATCATAACTGGATCAGATCGCACATCTGCTCGCAGCCGCAGCGACCACGATTCAACCTCAGAAGGCAGATGTGAGCTGATCGTAATTCATTGATCCTGGAAGGGGCCGTCCTTACCATCCTGGTAGCGACCGCGTTCGCCATCCTGCCAGGGGCGTTTATTTGGGCCGGGCGGTTTCGGCTTTAGAACGCCGCGAGGTTTCGGAGGCCGCGCCGGCTTCGCCGGTTTTGGCTCTGGAGCCGGGGAAGCCGCAATTTCAAAGTACCGCATCGCGTATTTAGATGCAGGATCAGCCGCCGACTGTGAGCAGCTTATCAATGGCCGCATACTTCAAGATCAGCTGCATCTTGAGCTGATCCTTGTGCTCAGCGTTCTCGATTTCACCAATCAGCTCACGAGCAGTGTCATTCAGCCGGTCTTGTCTGAGCTTCTCAAAGAACGCAGTCATGGTTTGTTGAGCATTGGTGCTTTGAACGAAGAACAGAGCAGACACTGCATCGATGATTGTGCCACTAAGAATCTTCAGAGCAGTACCAGAGGCATCGGCGGTGGTATGGAAAATGATGGCATAGAGAATAACCCCAAAGCCTAGTGCCGCTGAGAGCAGACTGACGGCGAAGGCAGTGTTGGCGCGCGTGAGTGCCTGATTGTAGTACTTGGCCAGAGCAACGGCCTCGAAAGGCTTCTCTTTGACCAGCGTTTTCTCGAATGCCTTGACCTCGTCCTCGGTGATTCTCCCGCTGTACTGTTTTCTGAACTCTAGGACGGTTGCTATAAAAACTAGGAGGAAGATGCACCCAACGACAAAGATTAAAAAGTAGCCAACTGTCGATCCTAAATCATTGGTCATCGCGGTCTGCTCTCCCTTGCCCGGGCTCGGGCGGGTTCTTCTTGCCACTCCGGGTGAGAATGTCGGCCAGCTCCTGCCACTGACCAGCCATCTTCAACCACGATTCCTTGTCAGGTAAAGAGGCGGAGCGCTGCGCCTGTTCAATGCAGTGCTGAGCCTGCCTGCGGTATTCGTCGATCTTAGGGTCAGGCATTCGACTCGCCTTCGATTTCGGACCTGCATTGATGGAGTTTGACGCGCCATCGGCGATGTCGAATAGCGGGCGGTTGCCAGCGGACGGATGCGCCCCTCCTCAAATCAGCTGCATCAGCTTCCTTTTGGCCTCGCTGTCCCCAGCGATATAGCGCTGGGTGGTAGCGAGCGAGGCGTGCCCGGCGAGTTCCTGGATGTCGCGCAGGCTGCCGCCCGCCATGGAAAGTTTCTTGGCCGCCGTGGTGATGAAGGTGCGTCGTCCGGAATGGCTGGAGCAACCCGCCAGCCCCATGCGGTCGTACCAATCCGCCAGGGTATTGGCGATCACCGCCGCACTGGTGCGCGGCCCGCGTTCCGAGCGTATGACAAATCCGGTCAAATTTGACTGCTCTTTGGCGAGCGCCAGGAGCGCCGCCTTCAACTCGCGATTGAGCGGGATTTCGCGCCCCCCGGTTTTTCCTTTCGAGGCGACGTTTTCGAGCCGCATGCCGTCGGTGAGTTGGCCTTCGGCGTCCGTCACCATCGCCCAGGTCAGATGGGCAATCTCCTTGGCGCGCAGGCCGGCCTTGGTGCTGAGGAGGAAGATCGCCGCGTTGCGCACCGGATGGCGCGTGTCCTTCAGGAAATTCAGCATGGCGCTCTGTTGGGCGGCCGTGAGGATTTTGGCTTGTTTGGCGAGGGCCATGGCGGGATCACTCATGTGAATAGCGATTCGATAAAACATATTCGCACGAG
>JAOAPO010000207.1 GCA_025462945.1 Bryobacterales bacterium | reverse complement strand
TGGCGGCGGTGGGTTCGTGGGTGAGGTTTACAACTACGGCTTCACCAAAGCCATGCTTCTGGCAGCTCTTTCGAAGTAGGTTTCAGGGTCCGGCGACGGGCACTCTAAGCTTTGTCGCCGGCCCCCGACCTGATAAGATCGCCAGAGGCTAATACATGAGAAGACTCACACTGTTACTGCTTGCTGCCGCAATCCCCGCCGCTTTCGCGCAGGATGGCTGGGTCTCTCTCTTCAACGGCCAGGATCTGACGGGCTGGAAAATCGGCGGCAATCAGGCGAGTTTTCAGGTCAAAGGCGGTGCATTGGTGGCCAATGGCCCCCCGGCGCATGCCTTCTACGACGGTCCATTCAACAATCACGAGTTCAAGAACTTCGAACTAATGGTGGATGTGATGGCCGCGCCGAATTCGAACGGCGGCATCTACTTTCACACCCAATTCCAGGAACGCGGCTTCCCGAGCAAAGGCTTCGAGGTCCAGGTCAACAATACTTACGCGAGCGATGCCGTCAAAACCGCGAGTCTCTATCACGTCAAAGACATCGGCCTTGACGAAATCAGGGGCATGACGAAAGACAACGAGTGGTTCACTGAGCACATCATCGTGCAGGACAACACGGTGACCATCAAGCTGAACGGTAAAGAAATGGTGAGGTGGACTCAGCCCGCTGACTGGAACGGCGGTCGCGAAGGCCCCGGTCGCGTTATCAGTCGAGGAACCATTGCGCTGCAGGGCCACGACCCGAACAGCACCGTCCACTACAAGAACATCCGCATCAAGCTGCTCCCGTAGGGGTATCGTTGCAAAATCCGTCTGCCCCCGCGCGGGACAGCAAAATTCAGGAGAATCGCGAATGGCGAAAATCGGTTTCGTAGGTCTGGGCATCATGGGCAATCCCATGTCGGCCAATCTCATCAAGGGCGGCCATCAGGTGGTGGCATTCGACGTAGTTCCGGCACTTCTCGACAAAGCCGTTGCCAACGGTGTAGAGCGTGGCTCCTCGTGCGCCGACGTGGCGTCGCGGTCAGAGATCGTGATCACCATGCTGCCGGACGGGCCGGAGGTGGATCACGCGGTCCTCGGACCAGCCGGAGTGCTTGAGGGCGCTACTGCCGGAACCATGATCATCGACATGAGCTCCATCAGTCCTCTGGTGTCCCAGAAGATTGCGGCCGCTGCTGCTGCGAAAGGCGTCGAGTTTCTGGACGCCCCGGTCAGCGGAGGAGAGCCGAAGGCAATAGATGCGACTCTCGCCATCATGGTCGGTGGTGAGCAGAAGGTCTTCGAGAAGGCACTTCCGGTGCTGCAGTTGCTCGGCTCCACAGTCACTCTGACAGGTGCTGTCGGTGCCGGTAATGTCACGAAGCTCGCGAACCAGATCATGGTCGCCTGCAACATCGCGGCGATGGGCGAGGCACTGGTGCTCGCCACCAAAGCGGGTCTCGATCCTGAAGTTGTCTTCAACGCAGTGAAAGGCGGCCTGGCCGGCAGCACTGTTCTGAACGCGAAAGCGCCCATGGTGATTAGCCGTAACTTCAAGCCGGGCTTCCGCATTCGACTCCACCAGAAAGACCTCCGCAATGCTCTGCAGGCGGCCGAGTCCATGAAGGTCGGGCTTCCCCTGACCAGCCTGGTCCAGCAGATGCTGGTGGCTCTCATGAACGACGGCAAGGGCGACCTGGACCACTCGGCCATCGTCACGTTCATCGAGGAGATGTCCGGGACTGAAGTTAAAAAGCCCGCGAGCGCCTAAGCATGTCGATGCTCGCAAAGTCTGCCGTCTGCATCGTGCTGCTGTCTTCGGTGCTCGTTGCTCAGCCGCAGAACCGGCCGCCCCGTACCTTCGCTTCGCACTGCGCGATCTGCCACGGCGGCGATGCCACAGGCTCTGACCGCGCCCCCAGTCTGCTCCCGTTTGTCAGTGCGCATTCCGATGAAGAACTCGCCACGCTGGTCCGAACCGGGCGCCTTGAAAAAGGCATGCCGAAGTTCGACTTCAATGAGCCCGAGTTGAAAACTCTCACCGCATTGCTGCGCGGCCGCGTGGCCGGCAATGTTGACGCGGCAGGGCCTGCTCGTGGAGGCCGAGGTGGTGGTCTGTTTCAGCCTCGTCCTGCAGGCCTGAAGCTCGCTGACGGACGCACGCTCGACGGTACCCTCACCAGTTCGACACCGTTCAGCGCCACCCTGCTGACAGCTGACGGCAGGTTCCACCTGCTCTCCCGCATCGGTGAGACGTACACGGAAATGCCCATCGAACCCAAACGCGACTGGCTGGGTTACGACGGCACAGATGCCGGGAATCGCTACAGTTCGATGGAGCAGATCAACACCGGCAACGTAAAGCAACTCGCGCCCGCATGGATCTTCCCTGTCCCGAATGCGCCCCGGCTCGAGGTGACTCCGATCGTCTCCGATGGCGTGATGTACCTGACGGGAGCCAACGAGGCCTACGCCGTCGATGCCACCACCGGTCGCCAGATCTGGTCCTTCCGCACGCCCCGCGCCATGGGACTGCTCAGCGAGGCTGGCGGCGGCGCAAATCGGGGTGTGGCGATCTCCGGGAATCGCCTCTTCATGGTGACCGACAGCGCACACTTGCTCGCCCTCGATCGCCTCACCGGACGCAAGCTTTGGGATGTGATTATGGGCGATACAAAAGAGGGCTACAGCGCGACTTCCACGCCCCTCGTCATCGGCGACCTTGTGTTGTCGGGCATCGCGGGCGGGGAAGAGGGTGCCCGCGGCTTTGTGGATGCCTATCGCATCGCCACCGGTGAAAAAGCCTGGCGCTTTTGGACCATTCCAACTCGCGCCGATAAGGAAGCATCGACCTGGATCGGTAACGCGCTCGAACACGGCTGCGGCGCAACCTGGGTGACTGGCTCTTACGACGCGGAGCTTGGCCTAACCTACTGGACCACCGGGAACCCCTGCCCCGATTTCAACGGTGATGAGCGCAAGGGCGACAACCTCTACACCAACTCGGTGGTGGCACTCGATGCGAAGACAGGACAGCTGAAGTGGTACTTCCAGTTCACGCCGCACGATACGCACGACTGGGATTCCACCGGTCCGCTGATCCTCACTGACCAGCAGTGGGAAGGCCGTCCCCGCAAACTCATCGTCCACGCGGACGTCAACGGCTTCTTCTTCGTCCTGGACAGAACCAACGGCAAGCTGCTGAAAGCTTCCGAGATGGGAAAGCAGAACTGGACGACGGGTTATGGCCCGGACGGTCGACCCGTGCTCACGGCCGCAGCGGACACAACGCTCGAAGGCCTGCAGACGTGCCGGACGGGCGCCGCGAAATGGGCGTCCGCAGCCTTCGACCCAGCATTGAAGCTCTACATTACAAGAGTCGCCGAAGCCTGCCAGACGATTCGCAAAGACCCCACTGTGCCCGAGATGGGCCAGCGCTTCTTCGGCGGCGCGACTGCAGCGGGCAACGGGCCTGCCCCGCAGAGCTTCATTCAGGCTATTGATGTTTTCACCGGAGCCAAAAAGTGGGCCTGGCCTCTGGTGAACGGAGGCGGCACGGGCACGCTTGCCACCGCCGGTGGACTGGTCTTCTTCGGCGAAACAGGCGGCACCTTCACGGCCGTGAATTCAACGACTGGCCAGCCGGTCTGGCACTTCGAAACCGGCATGGCCTGGCGCGCTTCGCCCATGACGTATATGGTCGGCGGCAGGCAGTATGTCGTTCAGGCCGGCGATGGCGGCATCGTGAGTTTCGCTCTTCCGCAGTAGCCTTCGCACCGACTACCGCCCTAAACGGTCCGATGAGCGATACCGCACAGGTCCGCATTGCCCATTGAAACGCTTCTCTGTCCGCCTGCACTGTACAGTGTCCGAGACAATTGAGTCCGTCAGAGCCGCTAAACAATAGCTTCTCCCGAACTGCCTGCACTCGGTCGACATGTAAGTGACCGCAGCCGCGCGGGCCAGAGAAGGCGCTGGCTATCCACACGCGCGGAGCAAAGCTCACGCCCACGGACCAAGGAGACAACACAATGGCAGGTGATATTCGCATGCGCGAAAAGGCAGTAGTTTTGCCTGAAGGAAAGAGCACTCGTTCGTTTGGCCCCCGTTCGATCAGCCCGGTTGCGCCCGGTGCAACCGGGGCACTCCCCAGACCCCGAGTCGTACATATGTACGGCACACGCGTCATGGTGGTGGAAGACTCCGCCGAGGGACGGGCGCTCGAAGCCTCTGTGGGCGCTCTCCGCTCTACGGCCGGGGCCTCAACTCCATTGGCGCCTCATGAACAGATGGGTCTGGACGCCTACCATCTCCGGGAGTCACCCGAATACCAGCAGGCAAAAGCAGCCCGGCCCAAAGACGGCGAAAGCTGGGATTTCAGTCCTGAAATGCGGCACTCGTGTACGCCTCCAGGTGAGCGCTCGGCCCATGAGCACGCTGCCATGGGCATCGGCCTTGCTAATGCTCCCACCAGCCAGCGGCTAACGGGGTCAATCGCTGTCGGAATCATCATCGTCGAAGGCCCCAATGCCAACCTGAAGTTTTCGCCGGCGGAGCGGACCAAAGTCGTTGCCGAAGTGCAGAACGGTCTCAGCTGGCTGGCCACCCAAAACCCTGAGGGCCTTGTCTTCAAGTACGACATCAGGGTGGCCGCTTTGAGCGTCCAGCCCGGCGCAAGCACTCTTGACGCCGACCAGCAGGAAGCACTCTGGCGCGACCCCGCCATGCAGCAGCTCGGTTACGCAACGGGCATGGCAGGGGTCTCCGCCTACGTTGAAAAGCTTCGAACCAACCTTGGCACCAATTGGACCTACTGCGTCTTCTTTACCAAGTACCCCGTCTACCACTTTGCTTACGCCTCCATTGGCGGACCGCGCCTGGTGATGCAGTACGACAACGATGGATGGGGACCGGATAACATCGACCGCGTCTTTGCCCACGAAAGCGGCCACATCTTCGGCGCGCCGGACGAGTACGCCAGCAGCGGCTGCGACATCGGCGGTTCATGGGGCTTTTACGGGAAGCCGAACACGAACTGCGCGAACGGCGCTGCTGGCGGTGGCGTCGACTGCATCATGAAGGGCAACACGTGGAACATGTGCGCCAGCACGCCATTCCATCTTGGTTTCCCGCTGGTGCAGCAATCCTACACGGGCGTGTGGCGGCAGGGTAGTGATGCCCACTACCTCTGGGTGAACGCTTCCTGGAGCAGCTTCAACGCCAAATGGCAGGAACTCGGACCGCAGAACCTCCGGCTTGTCGATATGAAGATCACCCGGGAGAATGGAGTCGAGCGCTATCACGGTGTTTGGCGTCAGGGCACCGGTGGCTATTGCCTTTGGGTCAATGCCGACCAGAACAGCTTCGTCACAAAATGGCAGCAGCTGGCCGCGCAGGGACTCCGCCTCGTGGATATCGAAGTGCAGAACGTCAACGGCACGCTTCTGTACTCCGGAGTCTGGCTGCCCGGTACGGACGGCTACTATCTCTGGCTCAACGCCGACTACAACAGCTTCATCGCGAAATGGCAGCAGCTCGCCGCTCAGAACCTGCGGCTCGTCGACTTCAAGATCGTGGATATCGGAGGGAGTCAGCGCTTCTTCGGAGTCTGGCGTCAGGGCACCGGCGGGCACTACCTCTGGGTCAATGCCGACTGGAACAACTTCGTTGCCAAGTGGCAGGCACTCGCCGGTCAGGGCCTCCGCCTGGTCGATATCGAGATCACGCAAACACCGCAGGGCCAGCGCTTTTCCGGTGCCTGGCTCCCGGGTACAGACTCCTACTACCTTTGGGCCGGCGCTGACTGGCAGCACTTCCTTCCCAAATGGCAGGAACTCTCCGCGCAGGGTCTTCGGCTGGTCGATATTGACGTCGTTCCTGGTTCCGGAGCCCAAAGCCCGACGCCCGGCTCTCTGTCGCCCGGCTACGGCGGCATGGCCGAGGCTCCCGCTGATCAGGGGGAGGATGGCATGGGCGGCGGCGGTGAGGCTGGTCCCGGTGGCGAGAGCGGTTTCGGTGCGGGCAGCATCTCGGGTGAGAGCCTCAGCGGTGCGCCCGATGCAACGGGACTTCCAGGTGAAGGCGGCGGCTCTATTGCCGCGCCGTCATCGGAAACAACAAGCGCTGGCTTCGGTGGTGGAGCAGCGCCCGCGAACGAGGCAGGCTCAACCGAGTCAGCCCCCGTGTTGGTCGTCGAAGGTTTTGGCGGCGGCCAGCTGACTTAGATCCACCTTGATTCCCGAGCGCGTCATTTCGGGAACTTAGGATCGGGCGGCGTCATCGGTGGGGTGTCCCAATCAAGGCCCTCACCGAGACGCTGCTTTTTTTGGGCTTTGGATGACATCCAGGCCTGTGCGAACAAGGCTTCCGAATCACTGAGCGGCGGCAGCGTACCAGCACTTTCTCCGCCCGTGAAAACCTGGTGCACGCCGGGGACTGCCCGCAGCTGCGCGGCTACAACGTCGCCGGCCTGAGCAATGAAAACTCGCTCCGAAATCGACTGCGTTGGCGGCGCGAGTCGCACCACGCCCTCTCGATCGGCCGCAGTTACGTGCGGCGAGAGAATCACAAGAATCTCGCTCGTCATCCCCCCAGCATACGTCTGACTAAACCCCTCAGGCGTCCAGCCCTTGCGCCAGATCCGCAATCAGGTCGTCCACATCCTCGACGCCGACTGAAATACGGATCACATCCTCACCGATACCCATCTCATCGAGAACCTCGGGCGGTATGGACAGATGCGTCATAGTGCGCGGGTGCTCAATCAGCGACTCGACTCCGCCCAGTGACCCAGCCAGCGTGAAAAGCCGAACTGCGTTCAAGAACCGGAACGCGTCCTCTCGCCCGCCGGTGAGCCGGAATGAAAACGTTCCTCCGAATCCCGTTGTTTGCCGTAACGCGAGTTCATGCTGCGGATGAGACGCGAGGCCTGGGTGCAGCACGGACGACTCTTGCGTGCGCCTCCAGCCAGTGCGCAATCGCGAGCGCATTGCGATCATGCTCCTCCATTCGAAGCGCCAGCGTTCGTATGCCCCGCAGCACCATGGAGCAGTCTGCAGGCGCGGCGCAGGTTCCGAGCGCATTCTGCAGGTATCCGACGCGCTCGCCGAGTTCCGCCGAACTCGTCATGACGGCGTCGCCGACAACGTCGGAGTGACCGTTGATGTACTTGGTCGTGGAATGGACGACCAGGTCGATTCCCAGCTCCAGCGGCCTTTGAAAATAGGGCGAGAGGAACGTGTTATCGCAGATGGTGATCAGTCCATCTTCCTGTGCTACTGCCGCAACGGCCCGCAGCTCCACCAGATTCATCAGCGGATTCGTCGGCGTCTCGATCCAGATACCCTTAGTAGTCCCGTTGATCGACCTTCGCAAACCATCAAGGTCGCGCAGGTCCACGAACTCAGCACGGATGCCTTTGCCAGCCAGCACGCTGCTGATCAGCCGGTACGTACCTCCGTACAAATCACGTTGCACCAACACGGTATCGCCGGCATCGAACAGCATCAGCGCTGTGAGTTCAGCCGCCATACCGGTGGCGAACGCGAACCCTCTGGTGCCACCTTCCAGTGCGGCCAGGCAATCCTCCAGCGCGTGCCGCGTCGGATTCCCGCTTCGGCCGTAGTCGAACTGGCGCGGCTCTCCGGCCGCATAAAAGCCGCATAAAAAGCGAAGGTGGAGCTTTGCACCAGAGGCGGTACTACAGCACCGTGAGAGGTGGAATGGTCATACCCGGCGTGAATCGCCAGCGTCTTGAATTTCATTGTCTGACAGATACTTTCTGAATGGCGACTTGCACGCAAAGCGCGCGATTCAGGCCGGAATCTCCGGTCACCGCGGAAGCCCGTCCGCCGTCCCCGAAGTCGAGAGCCCACTGCTCCCCGCGCTGCTGTCCGGGAGTCGAACTCCAGGCCCAGCCAGTGACCCTGATAGGCCCGATCGTGTGGTGGCCATGATCGTCTCCCGAGCCGCCAAACAGCGTCTGTAACTCCTCGATATCAGGCAGCCGCCAGTCCTTCCTGCCACTCAGTGTGAGCGTGCTGCAGTACAACGCTGCCTGACTGGCGCTCACGCCGACGCCGTTGTCTGCCGCAGCCCAGGTGAGCCCCGTGGCGGGATCGCGCCACGTGCCGGCGTTCGGTGAGGACGGCTCCTGGCCATGAACGGTCTGCAAGAGACCGTTCACAGCCAGGCCGATGATAATTGTGAGCCGTCGCATGGACTACCGCAGTGACGCCGAGGTCATCGACGCGTTCTCCTTCAGCAGCTTCTCAATGTTTGAGGTGAACTCTTCCCTCAGCAGCTTGTTGAAGATGCCGCTTGCCGGAGCTGCAAAGCCTGCATGCGTCGCCTTCACCTTACCGTCCCGACCAATGAAAGCCGTCGCTGGCCAGGTGTTCAGGTTCACCAGCTGCGGCACCTTGTCCCACATCTCTGAAGGCTGTCCCGCGATCAGGTACGTGTACGGCACCTTGTACTGTTTGACGAACGCATTCACGCGCTTCAGCGTGCTGATCTCTGTCGGTTCTTCGAAGTCCAATGCAACGATCTCCAGGCCCTGATCGTGGTATTTCTTGTAGAGTTCCACCAGGTACTGGGCTTCGTCGTGGCAGTTCGGGCACCACGTTCCCGTCACGACGGCGAGTACGACCTTGCCTTTGTACTTCGGATCTTCGTTCGAGACGATCTTTCCAGTCGTGTCCGGGAAGCTGTACGTGAAGACCTCGTCAGGATTGCGAACCGTGGTGTGCGTCTGATAGTTCGAGGGCTCCGGCAGACCCTTGGCGCGGGCTACCTCGGGGCGATACGCAATGAACTCCCCGTTGCGAGTCCCCGTGTTCAGCTCCACTCCCAGGCTGCCGTCAGGCTTCGGGGTCAAAGTGATCAGGCCTGGCCGTGCGCCATCGAAGTGACTTGCCACAAACTTACCGTCCTGCCAGCTGCCCGTCAGCGCACCCGTATCGCCGTCCACTCGAAGAATGGTGGTGGTTACTTCGGCGCCCTTCTGTTGCACGACCACCCTCCAGGCCTTCTCGCCCTTCGGTGTTTCACGGGCGACTTCCCAGACACCGTCGATGTTCGGCACGTTCTTCACTTCGGCGGCTGTTGGAGCTACGTAGCGAACCGCATGAAAGGGCGTCACACCGGCGCGTACCGGGGCCGTCGGTGTGGCGGAAGGCGCAGCATTGGCACCTTCTTCCGCAGCCGGTCCGCCGCGACGGGACTCGATCTGCCCGTCCAGTTCTCCGTTCTTAAACTCGGCCACGATCGAGACCAGATAGTGGTCAAAGTTCAGCTCCACCTTGCCGTCCCTGACGCTGGCGCTGGTTGTGTACTCCTTGTCCTCGCCGTTGAACAGCGTTCCGGTCGCCTTGTCGCCTTCGCCCGTGATGTCGAGACGAAACGGAATCTTCGCGCCCCCCTGTTCCGTGCTGGCGGCCCAGCGGCCTTTCAGGTTCTGGGCGCTGGCAACAGCGCCCATGCTGAGGGCGATCACTGCCACGCCCGTAAGCTTTCTCGTAAGATTTCTCATTGTTCTGTGTTCCTCTGTTTTGGTTGATTGCTGCTGATGTACTGCTGCCACTCGGCAGGGATGCCTGGCTTCGTAGCTACGAGAATTTCGAGGATCGCCCTGCGATCCTCCGCCGACAGCTCCGCGTACTCGGGAGTCTGGTCGCGTCCGCTGAGGACTTCAAACAACCGGCGCCAGATAAACTCTTTCGCCGGTTCCGGAAGCGTGTCGAACGCTTCCGAGTAGATCAGGTAGCTGCAGGGGTACCTGAAAATTCGTGTGCGCAGATCGAAGTCGCGCAAAGACCTTCCGCGAGCGTCGCGAGGCCCTCGTGCCGCGAACTCCTCCGCATAGCCTGAATCGCCGTGGACAGGGCCGGCCAGCTTCGCTTCCTTCGCGAAGAGCAGGTATCTCACCAGCTGTTCCGCGGATCGCTCATAGAGCTGCTTCGCGGCCGGCGAGCCCGAATGCAAAGCCAGCCTCGTCTGGTAGTTCGTCTGCGTGATGATGTTGTGCATCTGGGTCTGGTGGTCCAGTACCAGATGAGCCACGATGTCGCTGGTGGGTGCCAGATAGAACGACGTGTCGGGCAGAGTACTCCTGCCCATGTGCGCCTGATTCGCCGTGCCCGTCACGTACCAGCCGCCCCAGCGCTGCTCAAAAGGGCTCTCGTGTCCCGAAACGTAGGCCGCAGTGCCGCCCGCCTGAGTACCGGACGGGCTGGTGAAGACCGACCGCACCATCACGCCCGGCACGCCCTTCGTCTGCAAGTTCGAGACGTGGCACTGAATGCAGTCCAGGTTCGCTCTTTCGAAGCGAGGCTTCTCTACATTGTGCTCATCCAGGATGTAGAACATTGCGCCCTGCATCGGGTCGAACGAGACAAACTCAAGCGCCATCCCGTCGTGTACCCGCCCTGCATACACGTCGTCGTTGAAGTAGAGAGCGCGAGGCTTTTCCGGCGAGATCTTCGGGTACTGGAAACTCGTCTTCGAATACACCAGCGTTTGTGAGTTGGCCGGTATCTTCAGGGCCGCCAGTACCGAGCGCAGGTATGTCTGACCCGGCTCATACTGCAGCTGCACCTCGCCTCGATCCATACGCTTCTGCAACTCGGCGATCGGATCGTGCACCTCGGCTGACCGATAGTTGATCGGCGTGTCGCCGAACGGGATGTAACCCTGCTGCTTGATCACCACCGGGCCTGCCAGAGCCAGGCTTCCAAGTGCCGTCAGTCCGAAGATCATCTTTCTGGTGTCCATATCAGAAGGTCGCCCTTACACCCAGCTGGGCCAGCCTGGGGTTGTTGATCTGCGCCGTGATCACGCCGAACTGGTTGTTCGTGAAAGTTGTGTTCGGGTTGCCGAAGTAGGGCGTGTTGGTGGCATTGAGCGCCTCGGCCCGGAATTGAGCTTTCACCCTTTCCCGAATCGCGAATGTCTTGAACAGCGAAACATCCCAGTTGAAGAGCGACGGTCCGCGTGCATTCAGAAAGCGCGTCACATCGCCGAACGTGTACTGCGCGGCCTGCGAAAAGGCTGCCGGGTTGAGCCACCCGTCGATTCGGTCAGCAACGGAACCGCCTGTTGCCGCGGGCACTCCGGTGGCATTGGGCCGCTGATAGCCGGCACCGATGACACTGTTGTTATTGGGCTGCGAGACCGCCAGCGGAAACCCGGTTTGCAGAGTCCCGACCGCATTGGCCGACCACCCGCCTGCCAGAAAATTCAGCACGCGTCCGTTCTTCAGATAGCTGCGGCCTTTACCGAACGGCAGCTCATAAGTGACCGCTGTTGTAAAGCGATTCGGCGCGTCCTGCGTCGCAAGGCTCCACTCGTCACGCTTGTTGTACGCATCCTGTGCGCCACTGATCGAAGTAATCTGAGCCGCGCCCGCTGTGCTCACGCCCAGCACGTCGGTAGCGGTTCGCGACCACGTATACGAGGCCAGCACGCTCAGTCCGTTGCGCAGCCGCCGCTCGCCCCGCAGATAAAACGCGTAGTAGTACGCGGAGCCTGTATCGGAGTTGTTCAGCGTTACCGACGTGTATTGAGGAAACGGAAGCAGCAGCTGGGCGCGGCTGACTGTCGGGGTTCCAAGGGCACCCGCACCGCCCTTGTTATACAGCGGGTTCGCGACGTTCTGCGTCAGCGCTGAACCTAATGGCAGGTACGCCGGGTTGAGCTGATTGATGTTCAAGCCGCTCTCATTCAAGTGCAGTGAATGCGATCCCAGAGCCCCGACCGTGCCACAAAGCTCGCCGGTGCCTGCCGCTGAACCTCCAGCGAGTACTCCTGTACATACCCTGCAGACTGCGAAGTGGGGGAGAACACGGTGAGGGCCTGCCCCACGCCCGACAGACCTCCCTGCGTGTTCCCGGTCGGCTGCAGTAATCCGGCTGGATAAGGGTTCGAGAGCGTCGTAGCCGGATGAAAGTTACCGTCCGTTGAGGCGATGATCGACGTCGCTTGCGAGTACCCGATGGCGTTCTGGAAGCTGAAGAAGCTGGGTGCCCAGAAGATGCCGTAGCCGCCTCGAATCACCGTCTTTTCATCGGGTGCGTACGCCAGACCCATTCGAGGGGCAGGCTTCACAGTCAACGCATTTCCGGTTTCTCGCGGGTTGCCGTTCACGCCCGCATACAACACCTGTCCGGGGATCCTGAGCCCCGCCACGGTGTTCTCAAGCGGATTCGAAGCGGTTGTGTCGAAGCCGACGATCAGCTTGTCGTTCGCTTCGCGTATCCCTGACTCCTGCTCGAAGCGAAGCCCGAAGTTCACCGTCAGCTTCCGGCTCACCCGAAAGTCGTCATGAATGAAGCCGCCGTAGTACCGAAGATAGTCATCGAAGTTGGTAACCACGTTCATGCTGCCGCCGGTGGGGTAGCCCAGCAACAGGGTCGCTAAGCTTGCGCCAGTGCCTGCTGTCGCGGTCTGCGGCCGTTCGCGCGTGAAGACATCGCTGAAGTTTAAGCTGCTCGGGCCCGAAGCCGGTGTGCCGGCGTCATGCAGAGTGCGAAAATCGAAGCCCGCCTTCAGGCTGTGCCGTCCGGCGAAGTGCGAGATCGTGGCGTTGAGAGCCCGCGAGTAGTAGACGTCGCGCACCGTCGTGCCCCCGCCAAAGCTCGCCACGTCGCCCATCGTGATCGCCGGAAACGCCGGGTTCGGTGTAATGTCCACCAACGACTGCGGGAGGCCCAATGAAGCCAGGTTAAAACCCGCGCTCGACGTAGGGAAGCTGGTAGTGAAGAAGCGATTGAAGCCCCACCGCACGGCCAGCACGGTGGTGGGGTTCAGCGTCGCCGTCGCATTGGCCTGTGTTGCGTCAATGCGGCGGAAGAGCAGCGTCTGGCCCGGTGATGCCACGTTCCCAAACACCGGCGGTGAGTTCGTCTCGCCTGTCTTCTGGTGGACATACGACGCTGACGCGCGCAGCCACTGCGTAAACTGCTGGTCACCCTTGACGGTGTACTGATCCCCGCGGTTCGGATACCCGCCGGAGTAGTTGAAGTTATTCGCACCGTAGTAAGGCGTAGCGGCGTTGGGCTCTGGATAGTACGAGGCGATTCTGGAGCCAACAGCGTTGAGCTGGCTGGCCGGGATCACGTTATTCGCAAACGGCTGACGGACTCCGGCCGCCGTCGTGCTTTGCGGATCGTAGATGATCTGGCGCAGGCCGCTTCGACCGAAACTCTGCGAGAAGTCGCCGGTACGCTCCAGCGCGGTAGGCACTGAAAGCGCCGTGTTCGACCCGTCCTGCTGACGGTACGCCTCCGTTGCCAGAAAGAAGAACGTCCGGTTGCGGCCGTTGTAGAGCCGGGGCAGCACAACAGGTCCGCCCAGTGAGCCGGCCCAGTCCCGGAAAGGCTGATCGGCAATGCGCAGACCAGCGCGGTTTGCGAAGAAGTTATTCGCCAGCCAGTCGGTTTGGCGGATGTGGCCGACCGCGCTGCCATGCAGCGTGTTGCCCCCGGACCGCAGCAGTGAATTGAACGTGCCGCCGCCCGTCCGTGAAACCTCCGCGTCGTAAGTGCTTGCCTGCAGCTTCACCTCCTGAACGGCCTCGGGCGAAGGCACGAACACCGCCCGGTTGTTCGAATCCGTGATCGAGATGCCGTCCACCAGAAAGTTATTCGTGCGAACCGGACCGCCGCCGATCGAAACCTGCGAGTTCGCATTCTGATCCTGCATGCGGCCCATCTTGGGGTTCGCCACGAACACCACGTTCTGCGCCAGCTTGGCGGTGAAGAACGAATTGCGGCCGAGCATCGGCAGGTCTGTGATCTTTTGCGAATCGATCACCTGGCCTGTAGAAGCATCGGCAGCCTGCAGCAGTGGCGCTTCCTCGGTCACACTGATCTGTTCTGTCACCGCACCAAGCGCCAGCCGTATGTCCACCGTTGCCGCCGCTTGCGTGGCGATATTCAAACCCCGCTGCTCGAAGCGCCTGAAGCCCGGAGCCTCCACCGTCAACGTGTATGTCGAGGGCCGCACCGAAGCGAAGTTGTATTCACCCTGTTCGTTGCTCACGGTGCTTCGTATCGCCGCTGTCGCCTCGTCGGTGAGGGTGACGCTGGCGGAAGTAGCGGTCCCGCCAGTTGGGTCCAAAACTAGTCCCCGCAGACTGCCATAGAATGTTTGCGCAACCAGAACGGGTGAGATGAGTAAAGCTAAAAGAAAAATCCGCATAAGCTCCTGAAGTCGAAGCTCAGAAGTCGCAACCATGGCGCGACTGAGGAATAAAGGTCCGGGCGGAGCGACACGGCTCTGCCAAAAATTGCTCGGAAGAAAGCGATCGAAAGGTGAGGGGTGACTAAGCGGCGTTCGACGTGAGAGCGTCGGTCGCGATAACGTCCAGCGCCACTTCTTTCAAGCGGCGTCGGGACTTCCGGCTCTGCACGCGAAGCTGAGTGTAGGCCTGTTCTTCTGAAATCGAGTGCGCAGCCTGCAGAATTGCTTTCGCTTGTCCTGTGACGCGTCGCTCTTCGATTTCATCTTCCAGCTCGGTGACCATGGTCTCGATAGTGCGTCCTGCTGAACTGGGGCGCAACACCGTTTTGACGTGGCGTGCCAGCGTGTCGAGAATGTCCGCGTTCGGTTCGGCTTTGAGCAGACCCTGCGCGCGATCGGCGATCTTACTGTCGATCAGTTGCGCCTCCAGCGTGCTGAGGCGCCCGAGAAGGTGCTGGTAATGGGTGTCGAACTCCCGCGCGGCCCAGATCGTCTCAATGGCTTCCGCCAGGCGGCCAAGTGGCGCTTCCGCCTGGACAGACGAAGCAGTGTCCCGGAATGAGAAGGCGACAACACCGTCTGCGCCCAGCGGAAAGACAACCACGCCTGGCTGTTTCGCCTGCAGCAGAGCGCAGGTGGAAATCTCCTCGCCCCGAGTCGCCAGACGAAGGAATTCTGTACTGTCGGCGGTTCGCTGAAAGAGCCCGTAGCCATTCGCTCCGGTCTCCCGAAGCGCTACTTCGGCCAGCGCAGACAGACTTTTTTCAAAATGGAAGTTGCGTTGATGCAGCATTCAGGCAGCCTCCGCGTTGGTGAAGCGACGCTCTTCAGGGCTGAGCGCCTGAAGGCGCTTCCAGAAGCCTTGCCCCTGCGCCCGACCAGTGCTGAACTGCCAGAAATATTCGTGGGTGTGACGGCCGTACTCCATCTGGAACATGCCCTGAGACTTGTGCTCAGCAATGACCCAATGAACGATGATGCTGTGATCCAGAGCTGCGTTCTGTTTGAGCGGCGTTCGGCGGTCGAACGACCACACCGGTTCCGCACTCGTGGCACGGGTGCCAGGGAACTCCGGCAATTCACTAAAACGTGGCAGCCGCCCATTGACCGGCGACCCCGTGCGGACGGCAGAAACCTCCGGTCGCCGAGACTCCGGTAAGGCGGCGACGGCTTCAACTGCCAGCACCGCGACAGCCTTGTGGTGTCCGTGGGTGTCTTCGGCAGGCAGCAGCGTCAGCACCAAATCGTAGCGTTCACGCCGCAACAGGCTTCTCAGCTCACGCTGGATGCGCTGGAGATCCCAGTTCCTCAGTCCCTCGCCGGGATCCAGCGTGAAACCGGTGTCGGTCTGGCCCAGGAAGTAATGGCGGCGGATACCGATGATCTGCCCAGCCCTGACTACTTCCTTTCGTCTCAAGCGCGGGAGTTCCTTACTGATCTCCTCGCTTCTTGAGATGCCGTAGTACTCCAGAGCGGGCGCTGAAAAGTGTCGCCCTCCCTCGCCATTCGTGACGATGACCTGATCGACTACGCCGCCCAGTTCGTGCGTGATCCTGTAGAGCGTTCCGGCGCATTCCGACTCATCGTCCGGATGCGCTACCACGAGCAGCACTTTCAGCGGTTCGGCCGGAGCCAGTTCGGGAAGCGCGAACTCGCCGGGCCCGGGCCACCATGCCGCCGGTGCCGAGGCGGCAGAAAGAAGTTGCATCAGGCGACCCATCTACGCGGCCTCCGCATATTCCAGCGAAGGCAACGCCAGTCGCCGCGCAAGCTCAGTCAGTTGTTGTCCTGCGAAGGTCGTGATTCGGTGCAGCAGTTCGCCCGGCACGCCCCACGTTCCGATGCAGGCTACCAGCGTTCCCTTTGCCCGGTTGCCGGCACTTACCGGCGCCACATACAGACCACGAAACGGGAACACGCGCGATTCCAGGAATTCGCAAACGGCTGGTGCTGCCGAAATCGCCGTGGTTGCGGAGGCTTCGGGGCGGAGGATGAGCAGCGCCCCGCCGCATTCACTGGCAATCAATGTCTGTACCCGGCTCAGGGCTGAGTTCAGACCGTCCGACTCGCGGACCAGACTGCCGATTTCTCTAAGTAGTTCTTTTTCTTTCATGACCATCTCCATAGGGTGCGGAAGCTGCGTTGCGAAGCCGAGACTGGCAGCGACAACAACAGCCGGAGAAGGTAGTTTTCTGGAGGTTCATTGGTTTTCCGAAGCGCGATCGTTTCCAGGGCGACCGGGCTGGCAGCAAATCCCGTGGTGCTGTGGTGCTGATCACCTAAAGTCGATCAACTAAATAGAGTTTACTGCTGAGGCACGTCGGCTGTCAACCCTCTCATCTCGTCTAAAGCGGAGCGTCAGGGTTCGCCATCGTTCGCCACATGTGAGCCACCGGGCTGCTGTCATTGCCCAGACCCTCTTCCGGCTGCCTGAAATGCCGGCCAATGATGTCCGTGAACTTCTCAGGGTTAACCACATGATTCGGGTTGAACGAGTAGAGATCATTCACCGTGACCAGCCGCGCCGCCATGTACCACTTGTGAGCGCGGCAATATCGATACGCGGCTTCGATGTGCGCAGGAGGCGTGTAGTCCGTGCCGAAGATGCGGTTGTAAAGCGTTGGGTACTCGTACCCGACCGAAGGATCGGGATAGAAACGCAGCGCCTGGTGATAGCGAATGGCAAACGTCACTTCTTCCGGCACATAGGGCTCGAACAACTGCGCTGCCCACCAGCCATGGTCCGCCTTCATCAGCGTCTGTCCCAGATCGTGAAGCAGGCACGCGAGCACCACTTCTTCGGAGAATCCGGAAGTTAACGCCTTATCGGCACTCTGCAAAACGTGCATCGCCGGAGTGAAGCGAAGCCGGAAGAAATCCAGCAGGGTCGGGCGTTCCGGCATGGGTGGCAGCCGGGGGACGTTGAAGGGCTCGCTCAAAAGGCGATTGCCGAATGGGTTGGTTCCCCCCGAAGCGAACAGCGTGCCGATGCCTCTGCGAATCGGTCGCTGCTCAATCTGCGCGTCCAGCTCAGCTACCGTCATGGGCCTGGTCGGTGCCCCCATGCGTACGAAAACAGTGTCGTCCAGCTTTTCGGCCAGGTACCCCTCCAGCGCCTCCGCCTTCGTTTCACTGTCCATGCCATGCACTACCGAAGCTCCGCCGAGCGCCGCAATCACTTTCCGGGGTTCGAGTCCCACAGCCTCTGCCTCTGCTCTCAACATACACGCAATCGCGCTCCGCGTCAGCGGCTCTGCCTCGCTCGAGCGCGCCGCCCACTTGAGCACGCCACCCAACCGACCGCTGCCGAAAGTAAGGCAGCCGGGCTGCAAAACGTCGGAACACATGCTACGTGCTGGCGGATATGCCCAGGCGCATAGCGGACACCCACCACGGCGTTCGTCGCGGAGGCGAACGAAAGGCGAAAAATTGGCATGGCAGTTGCTTCGAAAAGGCTGCCATGCCACTTACCGATCTTCAAGCTGAACCGATGATGGCGCACCTGCTCGCCACTCTTAACGCAGGCCACAGCATCGGACATTACGGGCGACTCGTCTTCACCATGGTCGCCCGCCACTTCCTGGAACCCGACGAGCTAATCGCCTGTCTCGAAAAAGATCCGGAAGTAGACCAACACCAGGCAAGAGGTCTGGTGCTGCAAGTCGAATCTCGCGGGTACAACCCTCCCAAACGGGAGCGCATTCTCGAATGGATGGGCAAGCAGGACTTTCCCATCTGCCCCGACACAGAAGATCCAGGCCAATGCAACGTTTACCGAAATCTGGAGTTCCCCGAGGACGTCTACAATCGGATCGCGAGCTTCTATAGAGGCGGAGATTCCGCCAACACAGGAACGGCTTCCTCCGACAAATCTCGGGCGGCCTGACTGTTCGAGGCTAGCGTCTTCCGAAGAAGAACCAGAGGATCAGGATGAGCAGAATCACTCCGCCCAGTCCGCCTCCGACCGAGGGGCCGCCATAGTAGTAGCCTCCGCCACCGCCAAGCAATAAAAGGATAATCAGGACAATCAGGATGGTATTCATAAGCGTGTCCATCTAGGCACGTTTATCGCCAAACATCTGCGGGCAAAGTCACGCTCAGCGTTTTGTGACGATCCCTGAGGGATTTAACGCCGGGTATAGAATGCGGGGGACTCGCTCATGACCCTATCACCTGTCCTGCTCAGAAGCACCATCGTCGCCGCGCTGGGCGGCCTGCTGTTTGGTTTCGACACGGCAGTTATTGCAGGCGCTACGGACGCACTTTCCCAGACGTACGCCCTCTCAGCGGGCGGTCTGGGCATTACCGTAGCGAGCGCGCTGTGGGGCACCATCTTCGGCGCGATGTTCGCCGGCTTCCCCGGTGAACGCTTCGGACGCCGGAACAGCCTGCGGGTGACTGCCGTGCTCTACCTTGCATCCGCAATCGGCTGCGCGCTGGCCTGGAACTGGAGCGCGCTGCTCATATTTCGCGTCGTCGGCGGTCTCGCGATTGGAGCGTCGTCGGTGCTTGGCCCCATGTACATCGCTGAGATCGCTCCGGCCAGGTGGCGCGGCAGGCTCGTAGGCTTTTTCCAATTCAACGTTGTCGGGGGCATCCTCGTCGCGTACCTCTCGAACTACCTGGTTGGGCTGGCCGGACTCGGCCAAAGTGAGTGGCGCTGGAAGCTCGGCGTCGCTGCGCTGCCCGCGCTGTTGTTCTTTGTCATGCTGTTCAGCATCCCGCCAAGCCCGCGCTGGCTCGCCTCGAAGGGCCGCAACGAGGAAGCGCGCGATGTCCTCGTCCGCATCGGCGAAGAGGACGTCACTGCGGCCCTGAAGCGCATGATGGACTCCGCCGATCGCGATCGGCAGGGCGGCTCGGACGCTCTTTTCCAGGCCCGGTACAAACTCCCCGTTTTCCTCGCCATCGCGATTGGGATGTTCAATCAACTCTCGGGCATCAACGCGATTCTCTACTACCTCAACGACATATTCGCCAGGGCTGGCTTCGATAAGGTCTCCGGTGATCTTCAGGCCGTCGCTGTTGGTGCAACGAACCTGCTGTTCACCGTGATCGGGATGTCGATCATCGATCACGTCGGCAGGAAGAAACTGCTGCTCGTCGGTTCCATCGGGACCGCGTTGTGTCTCGCCGGTGTGGCCGCAGTGTTCATCTCCGGCGCTCACGAGAATTTTCTCGTGTGGCTCCTGATCGGCTTCATCGCGTTCTTTGCGTTTTCCCAGGGAGCCGTAATCTGGGTTTATATAAGCGAAGTCTTTCCCACTCGGGTGCGCGCCAAAGGACAAAGCCTTGGCAGTTTCACCCACTGGATCATGAACGCCGCCATTTCGGGTGTCTTCCCAGTCATAGCGGCTTACTCGAAGTCCCTGCCGTTCGTCTTCTTCGCTGCGATGATGGCTGTGCAGTTCTTCGTCGTTCTTTTCGTATTCCCCGAAACCAAGGGCGTCACTTTAGAAAAGATGCAGGAGCGGCTGGCGACTTAGAGTCACAGCCAGGCCTGCGGCGCAGCCCAGCCCGCGCGCCAGCCGACTGTCGCTTCTAAGACGCGGGACGCTCGGGAGCACCATTTTCTTCGTGGCGGTATGCGCCTTCCTCACAGTTCTCTTTCTTTTCCTGCTCGGCACGCTGCTCTCGCTCCACGCGCTCTTCACGACCGTCGGCCATAGGCTCCTCTGCTCTCCAGTGTTCCGCTGCTCTCCAGTGTAAGGGTTGTCGTTGGCAATCACCGTGCTTCGCTCACTCGCGTGCGTGTCGCCCTCCTGCTATTGATCCTCGCCCCGCTCGGCATCGCGCAGTCCGACGAACCGGACGGCTCGAAACTCGAACTCGCGCTGTCGTACTGGC
>JAOAPO010000199.1 GCA_025462945.1 Bryobacterales bacterium | reverse complement strand
ATCTCCTGCATGGTCTCGTCCACGGAAAGGTCGAGTGGTCTGAGATAGACAACACGCAGGCTCCCGTCGGCGACCGCGTCGTCGAGTTTCAGGCCGAAACTGCGAGCGCGAGCGGTGTAGCTCTCCGGGCGCTCTTCAAAGACGACGATGATACCTGGCTCGCCCTCACGTAGACCGGCGGCGATAAACTGGGAGGCTAGGAGCGATTTCCCTGTCCCGGAGGAACCCGCAACCAGAAGGCTGTCTCCTTCAGGGACGCCGCCGCCCATCATCTCATCGAGGCCGGCGTTCCCCATGGAGAGACGTCGCGCTGCAGAGCCCCGGCGCCAACCGACGCTGGCCGTGAGCCCGAGAGTGCGTGAGAAGGCCTGGATTCCGTTGTCGGTGATGCGGAAGGTGTGCAGGCCGGGTACGGACGCCTGACCGCGCAGCTTCATGATCTGGAGCTTGCGAACGATTGAATTTCGTTCGACGGTTTGGCTGAGCCAGAAGAGCCCATCGGCAACGGTAAAGACGGGGTTGTCGCGGATTTCTGATTCGGCGTATTCACCGATCAGGAAGGTCGTCGCCTCACAACTGGTGAGCATGAGGCCAATGTTCTGCACGAAGCCCTGCACGTCCAGTTCGCCAGTGGCTGCGCGCGCAACGGTGCGGAAGGAATCCACTACGACGATGCCGGGATTGTTGGTCTCGACCTCTTTGGCGATTTCCTCAAGGATGCCGTTCAGGCCCCTGCCGAAAAGCACATGCCCCAGGTTGATGAAGCGAACGGAGGTCGTCAGCTTCGCGGGATCGAAGAACGAGTATTGCTGCTGGTAGCGCAGCATTTTTATAGAAGGCTCTCCCAAAACGGTGAAGTAGAGGGCCGGGCGCTCCGGGGTGGCGTTGGCAAAGACGATCTGGTGGGCAAGCGTGGTTTTCCCGCAGCCCGGAGAGCCGGCAATGATGTTGAAAGAAAACTCGGGGAGGCCGCCACCTACGATTTCATCAAGGCCCGCCACTCCGGTGGGGAGTTGGTTGACTTTGACTTTGTCTCGCGGGGTCATTTTTGCTGTTGCTCCTGGGACGGCGGTAGTTGAGCGGAGAAATCCGGCCAGATATCGAGAAGCACTTGCGTTACCAGCGCCTCGCCGATGAACTCGGCGAGCAGGGCGAGAAATTGGGAGATGAGCACCATGCCCATCACCGCGCCATTCTCGTGATCACCGAGACCTTGCAGCGCCCGGAGCGCTCCATCAACCTGCGCCTGGGCCGACTGAAACTCAGGACGGATCGTTTTGGTCAGCGTCAGCGAGCGGGAGAGCAGTGAGTGAAAGCCAGCGGTTCCGATCAGCCTGGTGATGGGATGGCGGAGTTTCTCGGCTACACGGAACACCGTCGTTGAGTCCTCAGCCTGTCGCAGCGACGCCTCTTCCGCGATGATACGGGTGACGAGGGCGAGCAGGTCAGGACTGAGAAGTTTTGGAGTCAACTCGGTTCCGGTCTTCCAATTGATACAAGTTTCGAGAGTATCACCGGGTGAGCGTTTGTTACTAGTTGTAGGCGTCCTCAACCGCAGAACTGTCGCGACACGTGCCCGTATAGAGGGAGGCTGGAGTGCTTCACTGTTCAACTCCGTTGTGCCGGTTAGGAACCATCAGCGGCGGGTATTGCTTTACCCCTCCCCTTTGGAGCCGAGCAGCGCCTGCAACTCCTCGGCTGCGACGAGAAGCTCGATCGCCTTC
Organism: Bryobacterales bacterium; assembly: GCA_025462945.1. Taxonomy (GTDB): domain Bacteria; phylum Acidobacteriota; class Terriglobia; order Bryobacterales; family Bryobacteraceae; genus BOG-234. The sequence goes on along the minus strand of JAOAPO010000199.1, from coordinate 6,234 downwards.
CGTTGATCGGCAACACTTCGCACGAGATCATGCACGCCCTCCAGCGCCAAGTTCGCCGCCACGCGCTCGCGGAGAACGAACATCGGGCGTTTGGAGCACGGCGCGAGCAAAAGCCAGTTTATCCTCCAACGATTGGATCAGCGCCGATTGCGCCTTCACTGCATGGCTCTCGATACTCATGCTTCGAATTTTGCACTCAGCCGTAAGCTGGCTGATCGATCAAATGGGTCACACCTGCTTCGCGGCGCATGCGCTACCTCCCGTCCCGCCTTCGCGATGATCCATCCGGCCAAACCGTGCCGCGCTAAAAATCAACGCCCGAGCTGGATTTGTTGGCTGACGTACTGATAGCCTAATGTAACTATTTATAAGCAACGAGCCGCGTGTTAGCACCGCTCGGTCAAAGGGGGAAAATTGACACTGAAATTCTTGCTCGTCGATGATGAGGCAGCCCAGGTGCAGTTAGTTCGCCTGGCGTTACAGCGATGGCGGTCACCTTACGACCTTCACGTCTCCTCAACCGCTAAGGAAGCACGAGCTTTCCTAAATCGCGCAGGCGTCCACGCTGAGGCGCCCAAGGTTCACATCGCGCTGGTAGACCTCCATCTCCCTGGCGATCCGGGCTTTTCTGTTCTCAAAGAGATCAAGGATAATCCTGAACTTCGCAGCATTGCGGTGATCGTCCTGTCCACTTCCGCGGCGGAAACTGACGTCGCCATGGCAGTCGGCTTACACGCGAACGCCTATCTCAAGAAGCCCCTAAGCTGGTTGGAAATGGAGCAACTGTTCGACGCACTGGAAACCTTCTGGCGTCTCGACGTCCGCTTCGCGATGAGTGATCCAGTTGTAATTCATCACCGATGCGTCCCGGCGTCGTTCTCGGCGCAGGAGCCGGTCTCGGTCGCCATCTCGCCGGAAGCTGATCGCCGGTAGGCCGTCCAGCCTGACCAGCCGGCGCTGGGTATTGCGCGTACGCCCACGAGACCGACGGACGGGCGTCAACGCGATACGACTGCAGATTGAATCTACGTAGCCACCATCAGCAGCGTGGAAGTTTTGCGCATAGTACGTCGTAGGATTGATCCTACGCCGGTCGTGACGGAAACCCCGCATTCGTGAGGAGCGTCTAAGCGCCAGGTGCCGTACCATGCCCCCAAATGCAGCGATCGCAACAGCAGGCTGCTCCAGACACCCGCCTGCTCCTTACATTTCGGTGCTGGAGGTAACGACGGTGCCTTTCTGCGGCTGCGTGACTGGAGAACGTGGCCGCAGAACACTCTCCCTGCAGCCAAGCTGAGGAGTTCGGGCCAACTGCAGAACGTCATGATCCCTCGCGCAGCGGAAGTGAGATGTAAAACGTGGCTCCCTCTCCTGGCTTACCCTCGGCCCAGATGCGCCCGCCATGCCGCTCCACGATGCGACGACAAATCGCCAGACCCATGCCTGTACCTGGGTAAGTCTCCTTGTGTAGTCGTTTGAATAGGCCGAAGATCCGCTCACCGTAACGCGGTTCAAACCCGATGCCCCTGTCCCGCACAGAAATAACCCAGTGCGGCCCGGTGCGAGTGACGCTTATCTGAACCTCCGGCTTAGTGCCCTCTAGTCTGTACTTCAGTGCGTTGGACAGCAGGTTCTGAAAGACCTGCGCCATCTGCGCCGTGTCGCCGCGAACGCAAGGGAGCACAGGGACAGTGATCAAAGCGTTGGTTTCGTCGATGGCGCTTCTGAGTGCGGAGGTGGCTCGGGCAAGCGCTTCTGACAGGTCAGCGACACCGGCGAGCGGCGCTTCGGAATGCACGGTGCTGGAGAACGTTAACAGGTCCTGAATCAGTGCCTGCATTCGGCTCACCCCATTGCGAATGATCTCGGCATGATGCCGCGCCTCAGGATCATCCTCTTCGATGCGCTTCAGCAGTAGTTGCGTAAATATGCCAACCATGCGGAGTGGCTCCTGAAGATCGTGGCTTGCGACGTATGCGAACTCCTCCAACTCGCGATTAGCCGTGATTAACTGCTCGTTCTGCCGTCGGATCTCCTCCTCGGCGGCCTTGCGGGCCGTAATGTCACTGGCCGCCCCGATCCACTCGCTGATCTCGCCCCGGTCATCAAGGATCGGCGCAGCTCGCGAGCAGGTCCACCCCACCCCCCCACTCGCGAGCCGAACCCGGTGCTCCAACTCGAACAGGCTTTTTGTACGAATGGCGTGACGAATGGCGTCCAATACCATCTGCTCATCTTCTGGGGGGATATACTCCGGCAGCCAGTCCCAGCGTGGACTCTCTGTATCTGCGATGAACCCGCTGCCGCCGAGCTGGCGCATCTCGCTCCAATCGGGGCTCATACGGTAAAGCACCTCGGAACTGGCTCGCACCAGTGCCCGGTAGCGCTCCTCTTCACTGGCGCGCAGCGCCGCCTGTGCCCGCTGGCGTTCGCTTTCGGCCTTGATGCGTCCGGTGGTTTCGAAGACGGTTACCGGCACGCCACCAACGCTACCCGACTCGTCATGTACCGGGCTGTAGCAAAGGCTGAAGTAAGCATGTTCGACGTAGCCATAACGGGTGATCGGGAAGAGCTGGTCTTCGAGGGTCACAGCCTCGCCGTCAAGGACGCGGGCGTAAATGGGCTCGTTGAAGTGCCACACTTCGGGCCAGCACTGTCGGGTCGGCTGCCCGAGTCCGGCTGGATGTTTGCCTCCCATAAGCCCGCAGTAGGCCTCGTTGTAAATCTGTACGAGTTCTGGCCCCCAGAGCACGATCATTGGGAACTCGCATCCCAAGACAACATCAACCACAGTCTTCAAGCTCTGGGGCCACGTTTCCGCGGCGCCGAGCGGTGTCCCCGACCAGTCAAACGCCCGCACCAATTCATTGAGGGGGCGACCCGAATAGGCGTTCACCATGAGTAAGCCGTCCTCAGGATGAAATTGAAGAGAAGATCACGATGCATGGAGTTGCCTGTTCACGAGATGTTTCCGCAATGGCAGCACGCGGCAGGCCGCCTCAGTTTCGCTGGTGCGGTCCACCAGCACCTTTCCTGGGTTGCGACAGAAACGAGTGTCGCAACCCAGCGCCTGAGCTTCGTTCGGCTTCGAGCCGTCCGAGATGCGCGCCTCCATTGTGTTGATCAGAGCTACGCCGTCCCACGAAACCGCGCCGGAAGCGACATCCGTGATTCGAGGCGAGCTTCCCTGACGAGACGAGATAGAGATGGTAGCTGTCATCGTCAACGCGGTGCAGAAAGTTCACCCAGCCAGGCGTGCTATTGAGCAATCAGTCGTCCAATGGAGCAGTGACTCTCCGGGCTCCGACTTCGACGGGCCGGAGTTCGACGCAAAGTCGGTGATAAGCCCGGCCTCGCAAAAGAGTGCCGCACGGCTATGACGGGAGCGTTGACTCTTTTCGCGGAATACCGCGTCTCCTCCCTGCCCGCCGTGCGGAGTAGTATTGGCGAAAAACGTGCTGTGTAGCGCTGCGATTGCGCTGGCCGCAATAGAAGAGGTTTCGAATGCTCGCAATACTCGCCGTTGTACTACTGGTCGCCTGGCTGCTTGGCATCTCGGTGTTTCATGTTGCCGGAGCGGTGATTCACATCCTGATCATCCTGGCCGTTATATCGCTCGTCATGCACTTTGTGCGTGGCCGAAGCGCGGTCTGAAGCAGCTACGCGAGGCCCGATGGCTAGCCTATGTCGTGGGTCGCTCGCGGCGTGAAGTCGCGCACGTCTCTCGTATAATCGGGGCATGACCGGGAAGCCGCTCATGCCCCTGCGCGTCACGCTTGTCGAAGATAACCCTGGAGACGTCCTGCTCGTTCGATGGCTCTCGACTACCACCAGGTCAGCCACGATCTGACTCTCTACCGAGATGGGTCGGAGGCAATCGAGGCCCTGGCAACACTGGGTGGGGCACACGGACCACCATGCCAGGACATCATACTCCTGGATCTGAATCTGCGAAAATCTGACGGCCTGGCCGTCATCTCGGCCTTCCGCGAGCATCCCTCGTGTGTTCGAACGCCGGTCATCGTGGTGACCTCCACAGCCGCGCCCCGCGAACTGGCCCGCCTGTCCGGGCTTGGTGTGAAGCACTACTTTCAGAAGCCATCCGACCTGGATGACTTCATGGCATTGGGGAGGATGGTAGCAGCGGTCGCCGTGGTCGAGGAGTCCAATATGCGTTCGATCCGTTCCGCTTAAGACGGCGTTCACGCGATCTCCACTGGAGCGTTCGTGTCAGCCGCTTCGTATGTAGCAGCCCGGCTGGCTGAACGGCGGCCATCGCCACGGCCCGCCAACACCACATCTCCGTTCGGGCGATCCTGTGACGCCCAGGCGTACTTACGTTCAGACGGGGAGAATGTGGTTACTGCGGCACGCTGCACACACTTGGCTTGTGTGCCGGACGCCACTCCACGACAACCATGGCGCGGCACCGTCCTACCACACCTTCCGCCCCGCGATACAAGTTCGGACCTAGCGGTGCCAACGCCAGACACGTGGGTGCGAAAGCGCATGTAGGCACGAAACGTGCAAGTTGCGCCGGAACCGGCAGCTCTGATCTCCTCCTGCCCCTTAGACGTCTAACGTCCTGGCACGGTACGAACAAACCGTTTGTGCCGTGCCGTTTCAACCCCAAGGCCGTGTCCTGACATGGCTGTCCCGGTGATACCGCACGCCGCCCGGCGCTTCTGGAGCCCGCCAATAGTGCTTTTAAGTATGATAATTGTTGGCTTATACCGCCAAGATACTTGTAAAATAAAATATTTAATAGTAAGTTAATCACGAGACAAAGGGTCAGACGATACATGCCCTTTTTCAATTCAAGTCGTCGGAGGCGCTGCATGGACTGCACTAAAATGTTGGAGCAATTACGGCAGGAACGTCGTTTGATGTTCCAGTTATTGGCGACGCTGGCACCCTTTCGCCAAAAGATGCACATTCGGACCGGCAGCGCCAAGGCGCTTGGCCCATCCCTGGTTCGCAGCGTACCGTAACGCAGCAGGCGGGAGGGTTCTGATCAGCCGCTTGCGTCTCGGGGGTTATGTCCTCAGCCGCTCCTTCAATCGCGATTCGGATCACGATGACCTACGGTGAATCGAGCTTCACCGCGTTCGGGCGATTAAGTTGGATTCTACTGAGCCTCGCCGCTGCGTGCCGAGCCGAGTAGACAAAAAACGGCGGCCATTGCCCTGAGGAGAGCGGACCGCCGCTGCGCGGAGATGAACCGAACAACGCACCTAAGCTAACCGTCAGAGGACGGGCCGCTCCTCACACGTCGCACCTAAGGTCCCAAAAGTAGCGCATCGCTCGAAACCCATCTCCCGATTTGCTATCGGCCTGTGCAGTTCGGCAGTCACATCTTACGCGCGAGCTAAACCTACTTAGGGTCAGGACTGCACCGTTCAGAGCGATTCGTTGTCTGAGTGGCAAACCACACAAGGGCACTGCTGCCATCAGGCGACTAAGCAGGAAGCGTGAAGTAAAAGGTGGAGCCGTCCGATGGCTTCGACACCGCCCACATAGAGCCGCCATTCTGGCGCACTATCTTCTCGCATATGGCCAGACCCATGCCGGTCCCAGGGCGATTCGGCGCCGTGAAGTCGCGTAAACGGCTTGAAAATGGCATCCGCGTATTCTTCCTCGAAGCCCTCGCCGTTGTCTGCAACCGCTATGACCCAGAAGCCATCCTTGCGTTCGGCGGTGACGGTGATGCGCGGCGTCTCTGGACGGCGGTATTTAATGGCGTTCGTGATCAGGTTCTGAAACGGCAGGATCAGCTTGGAACGGTCGGCGACGACGTGAGGGAGGCAATCGTAGGCGACGACAGCGCCGTTATCCCGAATCAGCGACGACAGGTTCGCGAGTCTCTCGGGGCTCTAACTCGTCCGCGACGGGGACTCGGACTGCGCTCTGACTACGCTGTGGGGGGCGTTTCTCCAGTTCGGGTCCGGCCTGCGTGCGGTGCTCAAATGGGTTGCCACGCCGTGACCGTTCAGCGTCGGCAGCAGCCATGAGCGTTGTACTGCCGCCCTTCAGGAACTTCTTGGCCGCGTCGTGTGTGTCGTAGACTTCGCCATCGATCAGCATCAGCCCGGTGTACGATCCGCCTGCGGCTGCCATTTGCCATGCGATGTCATGGCCTTCCCGCGCCAGCTTCGCCCACTTCGAGGCTTTGGCAGGGTTCTGCTCCAGCCAGCGCCGTGAAGGTGCGCAGCTTCGGCCGAGGCGGTCGGTCCA
>JAOAPO010000171.1 GCA_025462945.1 Bryobacterales bacterium | reverse complement strand
ACAGAACATCGGCGTTCCGTTGGACAGCATGAGCAGTGCGAAGAAGTTTCGGACCTGCTTGCGCCGCAACGCCAGCACCTCTGGCGATGCGCCCGTGTCGCCTTCCCAGCCGCAGTTCCAGCTGCGGTTGTCGTCGGTGCCATCGGTGTTTCCGTGCCCGTTCGCCTCGTTGTGCTTTTCGTTGTAGCTCACCAGATCGTAGAGGCAGAACCCATCGTGCGCGGTCATGAAGTTGACGCTTTGGAAGGGACGGTACGAATGCTCCAGGTCGTCCGGGAAGAGATCGTCGCTCCCATATAGCCGCTGCATCACGGAGCCAATCCGCCCCGGCACGCCCCTGACGAAGTCCCGCATATCGTCGCGGTATTGACCGTTCCACTGCCGCCAGTTAATGCCAGGAAACGACCTCCCCAGCAGATAGCTCTCGATGTCCCAGGCCTCCGCGACCATCCGCACGCCGTACCTTGCGGCCAGCGAACTGATGTCCGAAATCAGCGACGGGTGCTCCAGGTCGAGACCGCCATCGGACTTCCTGGTGAACACCGAGGCCAGGTCGAAGCGGAAGCCATCGACGTTCATGCGGTTGATCCAGTGCAGCAGGCTTTCCAGCACCAGATGCCGCACCACGGGATGATCCGACCGCAGCGTGTTGCCGCAGCCGGTGTCGTTGCGGTAGTCGCTCCGGTCCGCGTTGAGCAAGTAGTACGACTGGTTGTCGATGCCGCGGTAGCTGTAATTCGGGCCGCGCAGATCGCCTTCGCTCGTGTGGTTGTAGACCACGTCGACCCAGACCTCGATGCCGGCCGAGTGCAGCGCATCCACCATGAACCGGAATTCTTCCGCCGCCGATTCAGGCGTTTTGCAGGCAGCGTAGTCAAGATTCGGCGCGAAGAAGTTCAGGGGCATATAGCCCCAGAAGCTGCCCTCCTGCGGGTCGCCCTGATGGACCGGCATCAACTCCACGGCCGTGATCCCGAGCAGTTTCAGGTACGGGATCTTCTCAACAATCCCGGCGAAAGTGCCGCGCTTATAATTCGTCACGCCAGAGTTCTCACGCGCGGTGAAGCCCTTGACGTGCAATTCGTAGATGATCAGGTCGTGGCTCGGCCGCATGGGCCGCTGTGTTTCTGGCAAGGGCGCGGGAGTGACATGGGGCAGCACGCCCAGCGGCGCTCGTCCGTCGTTCGGTCCAGGCCACTTTGCGAGTTCACGATCGTACGCATCGGGAAAGAAGACCGCCGGGGCGAACGGGTCGAGCAGTATCTTGTCGCCATCAAAACAGTAACCCGCTCCTGGATCGTGACGACCTTCCACGCGGTAGGCGTAGAACACGGCCCCGGGCACTAACTCCGCCGAGACCCAGAAATGCCAGATCCGACCCGACTTATTGCGCCGCGGATCGAGTCGCTGTTCGAGGATCGGTTTCGTCTGGTCATCGCGGCCATAGACCAGCAGTGTCACGCCACTCGCCCGACGGGAGTACAGCGCGAAGTTCCACGCATTCAGCGAGCCGACCCACGTGACACCCATCGGACCGGGCGTGCCTTCGGCTCGGTCCCATCTGTCGAAGGTAGCGCTGGAGCGCAGGAGTTCCGGCATGATGCCTTATGGCACCAGCAGGCGGATCGGTCCGTCCTGCGTGCCAAGAATATGGATCCGCCGCGCGGAAATCTTTTTCATGAGGTTCTCTACCAGTTATATACTTTGCAGTGCTGTAGGGAGGTGTTGTTGAACACGAGATCGCTCTTGATGTTCCTGGTGGCCGCCGGTTGCGCCTTCGGGCAGGCAGTGAACACGCAGGCGACACCTGCCGGCCGTGCCGCGGGCGAGAAGATATTTCGGTCGCACTGCGCGAGCTGCCATGGCGTGAGCGGCGCGGGCGGCACTGGTCCGAACCTCACTACCGGCGTCTTCTATCACGGCAGTACGGACGCCGACCTCTATCGGAACATCTCGCAGGGGATCGAAGGCACTGCCATGCCCGATCAGTTCTTTAACGGCGTGCAGATCTGGCAGATCGTGGCGTACGTGCGATGGCTGAGCGCCACGCCGGTCCGGCCGAAGCTGGTGGGAAATGCGGCACATGGCGCCGAGCTCTTCAGGCAGAAGGGCTGCTCCGACTGCCACTTGGTGCGCGGCGAAGGTGGCGTTCGCGGGCCAGATCTTTCGGTCATCGGTTCGCAGCGGGCTCCGGCGTACCTGCGTGAATCCATCGTCGAGCCTGGAGCGCACGTCGCCCCGGAGTTCTGGGTAGCCAAAGTCATCACGAAAGACGGGAAGAACCACTCCGGGTTCCTGCTCAACCAGGACAGCTATGCCATCCAGATGCTGGACTTCGCCGACGGCCTCCGCATGATCCAGCGGGCCGACTTCAAAGACTTCGGCATCGACCGGGGCTCGGCAATGCCTTCGTACAGGGACAAGCTTTCCGCTGCGGAACTCGACGATCTGACGGCTTTTCTGGCCTCGCTGGAACGCCCACGGGAGAAGAATTAAATGAGACTTGCAATTGGCTTCCTCGCGGCCACGGCCCTGTTCGGGCAAGTGACCTACGAGCGTCTGCTGAAGGCACCGTCAGAACCGAACAACTGGATGACCTACTCGGGTTCGTACCAGAGCTGGCGCTACAGTTCGCTCGATCAGATCAATCGCCAGAACATCGGCAACCTCAAGGTGGCATGGGTTCAGCAGATGCCGACCAGCCACCGGATCGAGGCCACTCCGACCGTGGTCGACGGGATTATGTACGTTACCGAGCCGCCCTCCAACGTGTTCGCATTGGATGCCGCGACGGGACGCCCCTACTGGCACTACAAGCGCTCACTGCCGGCCTACAACGTCTGCTGCGACGCCGTAAATCGCGGAGTTGCGGTGCTGGGCGACCGCGTCTTCCTCGGCACCGTGGACGCGCACCTGGTCGCACTGAACGCCAAGACAGGCGCCGTTCTCTGGGACGTGGAAGTGGCGGACCGCAAGACCGGCTACTCGGTGACGGGCGCTCCGCTGGTGGTCAAAGACATGGTGATCACGGGCGTGGCCGGCGGCGAGTACGGCGTCCGCGGCTTCCTCGATGCCTACGACATCAAGACAGGGAAACGGCGCTGGCGCTTCAATACGGTTCCGGGACCGGGCGAAAAGGGTCATGAGACGTGGCCGACAACCGGTCCGAATGCGAACTCCTGGAAGCAGGGCGGCGGTCCGACGTGGGTCACTGGTTCGTTCGACCCCGAACTGAATCTGCTCATCTGGGGCGTGGGTAATCCATCGCCCGACTGGAACGCCGATGTTCGCGAAGGCGACAACCTCTACACCGACTCCGCAATTGCGCTCGATGTGGATACTGGCCAGTTGAAGTGGCACTACCAGTTCGTGCCGCACGATGCGAACGACTGGGACGCCGTGCAGGTCCCGGTGCTGGTGGACAGCGACTGGCAGGGCAAGCCGAGGAAGCTGATCTACTGGGCGCACCGGGGCGGGTTCTACTATGTGCTCGATCGGCAGACCGGTGAGTTTTTGCTGGGCAAGCCGTTCGCGAAACAGACCTGGGCGAAGGAGATTGACGCGAAAGGCCGTCCCGTACGGCTGCCGAATACGGCGCCAACGGTGGAAGGCAACGTCATCTGGCCAGGAGTCCAGGGCGCCACGAATTGGTATTCGCCCAGCTACAACCCGTTGACCAGCCTCTTCTACCTGACTGCATGGGAGAACAAAGGCTGGTATCTGAAAGGCGAGCCGAAGTACACGCCGGGTAATCGCTACGTGGGCAGCGTGCCGGATATCGACATGGCCGATGATCCGGGCTACGGCGCAATCCGGGCACTGAACCCGAAGACCGGCGAACTGGTTTGGGAACACAAGACGCAGACCAAACCGTGGTCCGGTGTGATGACAACCGGCAGCAAACTGCTGTTCGGCGCGAGCGGCGGATGGCTGAACCGGTCCTCCAGAGAAGACAGCGAGGCCTACTTCTTTGCGCTGGATGCCGAGAACGGCAAGGAACTCTGGCGCATCAACCTGGGTGGAACGATGGCCTCGAACCCCATGACTTATATGGTGAACGGCAAGCAAATGGTGACGATGGCTGCAGGGTCGGCAGTCTTCACGTTTGCTCTGCCGTAAATGGGATACTGGCGTTATGACTCCGCTTACGTCACGCGTCGAGCCGTCCGGCAGGGTTCTCATTGCGGCCGAAGTCCTCGAAAATCTTGGCATCGCTGAGGGCGATGAACTGCTCGTCACCGAGGAAAACGGCGCGATCCGCTTGTACACTCGCGCGTCAGCGATCAAAGAGGCGCAGAAGTATTTCGCGCAGTTTGGGGACGGCACACTCTGGTCTGAGGAACTGATTGCAATGCGGCGCGAAGAAGCGGCGAGAGAAAAATCTTAGGTGGCGTACGAGTTCACCCTGGATGCCTCGGCTGTGCTGGCGTTGCTTCGAGGTGAGCCCGGATCCGAGCGCGTGGACGAAGTGCTGGACAGCGCGGCGATATCCGCGGTCAATTTGGTCGAGGTTCTGGCTGTTATGCGGCGAAAGGGCGTTAGCACGTTCGAAGCCTTCGCGCGTTTCGAACTGCTGAAAGTGCCTGTCAGGCCCTGGGATGCTGAGCTCGCTCGCGCTTCGGCGGAATTCGCGGATCTGGCTAACAAAGGCTTCTCGATGGGCGATCGCTGTTGCATCACGGAGGCGTTCGCTTCGAAAATGATGCTGGTCACCGCTGACAAAGCATGGAAGGCGATTCCCCAAATCGCCGAACGTGTCATCCTGATTCGCTGAAATGCATAATAGTGAGGAGGAATTCCTATGATCAAGCTCAAAGTGAACGGGCGCGAACGGTCGTTCGACGGCGACCCTGAGATGCCGCTCCTGTGGTACCTGCGTGACGAACTGGCCATGACGGGCACGAAATTTGGGTGCGGTGCCGGGCTGTGCGGTGCGTGCACGGTCCACCGTAATGGCGAGGCGATCCGCTCCTGCTCCACGAAAATGAAGGATGTCGCGGGCAAAGCTATCACCACCATCGAAGGGTTGAGCCCGAATGGGGACCATCCTCTGCAGAAAGCCTGGGCACAGGCAAACGTGCCGCAGTGCGGGTACTGCCAAACCGGCCAGATCATGCAGGCCGCCGCTCTGCTGAAGAAAAACAAGAAGCCTTCCGATAAAGACATCGAAGACGGCATGGCAGGCAACATCTGCCGCTGCGGCACGTACCAGCGGATTCGCGCCGCGATCAAGACGGCTGCAAAGGAGATGGCGTAATGTCGATCCAGAAAATAGACAACGTGACTCGCCGAAACTTCATCGGCGGCGTCTTCTCTGCGTCGGCGCTGGTGATTGCCGCCGACCTTCTGCCGCAGGCCGCATGGGCCGACACGGCCGAGTACCACGGGAAAGCTGCCAGCGCTGCCCTGAAGCCGAGCCTTTATCTGGGGCTCGAACCTGATGGCACCGTCTACATCGTCACGCACCGTTCGGAGATGGGCACGGGCATCCGGACGACGCTGCCTCTCATCGCCGCTGATGAGATGGAAGCCGACTGGAGCAAGGTCAAAATCGAGCAGGCGATCGGCGATGCGACTTACGGCGATCAGAATACCGATGGCTCGAAGTCGATCCGCGGCTTCTTTGTACCGTTTCGTCAGGCTGGCGCGGCGGCACGGCTGATGCTCACACAGGCTGCGGCCGCACAGTGGAAGGTTCCGGTTTCCGAATGCTCGGCCATGAACCACGAGGTCACGCATCAGCCCTCCGGGAAAAAGCTGGGCTACGGCGCGCTGGCTGTAGCGGCAGGCAAGCTCCCTGCCCCGAAGCCCGAAGATCTAAAGCTGAAGTCCCGCAGCGAATGGCGCTACATCGGCCACAACGCGAAAGATCCGAAGTCGATTGCCGATCTGAAAGACATCACCAGCGGCAAGGCCATCTTCGGCATGGACGCGAAGGTGCCGAACATGGTCTATGCGTCGGTGGAGCGTCCGCCCGTGATGGGCGGCAAGGTGCAATCGTTCGACGACAAGGCCGCGCTGCAGGTGAAGGGTGTGAGTCAGACGGTCTCCATTCCACCCTTCCAGGCACCCTACACCTTCCAGCCCCTCGGCGGCGTAGCTGTAGTCGCGAACAGCACCTGGGCAGCGTTTCAAGGCCGCAAGCAGCTGAAGGTGGAGTGGAACAACGGCGAGCACGCCAGCCACGATTCTGAGCGGTACAAGGCTGAACTGCTCGATACCGCGAAGAAGCCCGGCAAGGTTGTTCGGAACGTCGGCGATGTGGATGCCGCCTTCGCCAAAGGCGGGAAGATCGTCGAAGCCAGCTACTACGTGCCGCTGCTGGCGCACGCCACGATGGAGCCCCCGGTCGCGATCGCTGAGTTCAAAAACGGCAAGGTAGAAGCCTGGGTTCCGACGCAGAATCCGCAGGCGGTGCAGGATACCGTCGCGAAGGCTCTGGGCATCAAAGTCGAGGACGTGACTTGCCACGTGACCCTGCTCGGCGGCGGTTTCGGTCGCAAATCGAAGCCCGACTACGTAGCGGAAGCGGCGCTGATTTCTAAATCCGTCGGCAAGCCCGTGAAGGTCGTCTGGACCCGCGAAGACGACATCAAATTCGACTATTATCACGCCGTTGCAGGCATGTATCACAAAGCCTCCATGGACGATAAGGGCAAGGTCACGGGCTGGCTGCATCGCTCGGTGTTCCCTTCCATTTCGTCGATGAACGACGAGAAGGCGCTGTACGGGTTCAACGTGGAGTACGGCATGGGGCTGAACGATATGCCCTTCGACATCCCCAATCACCGGGCGGAAAATGGTCCGGCGAAGGCGCATGTTCGGATTGGGTGGCTACGGTCCGTGGCAAACATCTACCACGTGTTTTCGGGTCTCAGCTTCGCCGATGAACTGGCGCACGCGGCCGGTCGCGATTCGCTGGAGTACCAGCTGGAACTGCTCGGTTCGGGCAAGATTCTGGACCTGAAGCCGCAGCTGAACGGCCAGGAGTACTGGAACTACGGCGAGAAGATCGAACAGTATCCGTTCGATACGCGGCGGCTCCGGAAGGTCCTGGAGATCGCCGGAGAGAAGTCCGGGTGGGGTAAGCGAAAGCCGGGCAACGGCTGGGGCATGGGCGTGGCGTTCGCGCGCAGCTTCACCAGCTATGTGGCTTCGGTGGTCGAGGTCGAAGTCGACAAGGCCGGCAAAATCCGCATTCCGAAGACTTACATGGTGGTGGATGCCGGCACCGTAGTGAATCCGGAACGCGCAGTTTCGCAGTTCGAGGGTGCGGCAGCATTCGGAGCCAGCATCGCGCTAACCGGCGAGATCAGTCTGGCGGACGGTCGCGTGCGGCAGTCCAACTTCCATGACTACCCGGTGGCGCGCATCAACCAGGCGCCGATCCAGACCGACGTTCACATAGTGGAGAGCGAGGAACTGCCGGGCGGCATCGGTGAACCAGGCGTGCCTCCGTTCGTACCCGCCTTCGCCAACGCGGTGTTTGCCGCAACGGGTAAGCGCGTCCGCGAACTGCCATTTTCGAAAGCTAAGCTTGTATAGAGGCCCATGTATCGACCAATAGTCCTTCTCGCGGGAGCCATGGCGCTTCCTTTTTACATCTACGCGCAACTGCCGAGCACTCCGGGCACGAAAGCCACTGTTGAAGCCAGTCCGGCGGCGATTGCGGGTTCGAAGGAAAACCCCGAGGCTGTTGCCCGAGGCAGCGCGCTGTTCAAAGATAAGTGCGGCTCGTGCCACGGCATGACGGCCAAGGGCACCAATAAAGCGCCCGATCTGGTCCGTTCGCTCCTCGTGCTTGACGACGAGAAGGGTCTGCTGATCGCGCCTGTCATCCGTAACGGTCACAAGAACATGCCCAGTTTTGGCCTGACGGAACCCCAGATCGCCGACATAGTGGCCTGGATGCACGCGCAGACATACGCCGCCGACCATCGCAACACCTACCTCTTTCTGGATGCGCTGACCGGCGATCCAAAAAAGGGAGAGGCCTATTTCAACGGGGCTGGCGGCTGCAACAAGTGCCACTCGGCGGCGGGCGATTTGAAGGGTATCGGGGCGAAGTTCGACGCGCACACGCTGCAGGGCCGCTGGCTGCAGCCGCGATCCGGTCGCGGTGCAACCTCGAAGTCGCCAGTCACGGCGTTAATCACGCTGCCGGACGGCAAGAAGGTGGAAGGCGTGCTGGAACGGTACGACGACTTCACCGTCTCGGTCCGCGACGCGGCAGGCGAGTATCACTCGTACAACCGCAACAACGGCGTACCGAAGGTCGAAGTGAAAGACCCGGTTCGCATTCACACGGACATGCTGCGGAAGTACACCGACAGCGACATCCACAACGTAACCGCCTACCTGGCGAGTTTGAAGTAGAGATTGCCCATGATGACGATCCGCACACTGACGATTCCTGCGATTCTGGCGCTTGGCGCGAGCTTTTTGAACGGGCAGTTGCTCGATCCAAAGAAACTGCTCCAGCAGCCCACCGATACGTGGCCAACTTATAACGGCGACTACTCGGGGCGCCGCTACAGTACGCTGAAACAGATCAATTCAGGCAATGTTCACGGCCTGTCGCTGGCGTGGACTCAGAGATATGGCTCTGGTACCGGGATCTCGATTAAATCGACCCCGCTGCTGGTCAACGGCGTTCTGTACTTCACGTCGCCGAACCATGTCTGGGCGGCCGATGCGCATAACGGCCGGGAACTGTGGCACTACCAATACCGGGCGAACACGGGCAGCACCATCGGCAACCGTGGCGTCGGGATCTACGGTAACTGGCTCTTCTTCGAGGCTCCCGATAGCCATCTGGTCAGTCTGGACGCTCGGACTGGCAAAGAGCGGTGGTCGGTGGAGATCGCCGATCCGAAACTCGACTACACGTCCACAGTGGCGCCGGTCATCATTGGCAACCACGTCATTTTGGGCATTGGCGGCGACCATATCGACAACCCCGGGTTCGTGCAGTCGCGCGATCCGGAGACCGGTGCGCTGCAGTGGAAATGGAACACGACGCCGCGCGCCGGCGAGCCGGGCATCGAGAGCTGGCCGGACGAATACGCCTCCGCGCACGGCACGGGTCAGGCATGGATTCCGGGCTCGTACGATCCGGAGCTGAACCTGTACTACGTCGGGACCGGCAATCCGAATCCGGTGATGGCAGAGCAGAGCCGGAAGGGCGACAACCTCTACACATGCTCGATCGTCGCGATCAACCCGGACACCGGCAAGATGGTCTGGTACTACCAGGTTTCGCCGCACGAGGTCCACGACTGGGATGCGTCAGTGCCGATCATTCTGATCGATGGCCAGATCGACGGCAAGCCGCGCAAGTTGCTCGCCCAGGCCAGCCGCAATGGTTACTACTTCCTGCTGGACCGAACGAACGGTCAGCACATCGTGACCGCGCCGTTCATGGACACGCTGAACTGGACGAAGGGACTGAACGCCAAAGGTCAGCCGATTCCGGATCCGGCGAAGTTCCCTTCCCCGGACGGGAGTCTGGTGTCACCTGCTTCCGGCGGCGCAACGAACTGGCCGGCGCAAACGTTTAGCCCCGATACGGGCCTGCTCTATGTAGGCACGAACCGGTCGTTCAGCATGTATTATGTGACGGATACCGACGACCACCCGCAGGGCTGGGGGGGGCTCGATACGACCGCAGGCACGGACGGCTCGGCACTGCTCGCCCTTGACTACAAGACGGGCAAAGCCGCCTGGAAACACGAATGGCCTTCAGGCGGTGGACCTTCGCACATGCTCTCGACGGCTGGAAATCTGCTGTTCACTTCAAATGCAAGCAACTTCATCGCTTTCGATCCGAAGAACGGAAAGATTCTGTGGCATGCGGGCCTCACTGGTCCCATGACGGCCGGCCCGATCTCTTATATCCTCGAAGGCAAGCAATACCTGACTGCCTGCGTGGGCGACATGTTGTACACGTTCACCATCAACGAGCCGAACAAATAGTTCACACCCCGCTGGGATAGGTCTCAGCGGGTTCACCCGGTCCCAACTCCGCCAGGACTTCCAACGGCTCCACGGCGCGGGTCTCATCGAAATGAATGACCGCATCAAACTGATCCGCCAGCCGGGCTTTGAAGTAATGGCTGCTCCGCTCAGACTTAGGTCTGTAGATCACCCCGATCGCGCGCTCCAGCATGGGTTCGCGTAAGGCGTCAGACACCGCCGCCCCCTCCGGCAGCGTCAACAGGAACGACGGCAGGCCAGTCTCGTGGAACAGCGCCTCATAGCTGCCATCCAGCGCCGGACGCACCCGCTTTCGCTCTACCGCGGCTCCCCAATCCGACGCCGCCGTTACCGTACCCGTGTACGTGGTGAAGCCGACCGCCACTGACTCTTCGCCAAACCTCCGCCTCACCAGTTCGCCAAGATTCAACTCGCCCTGCGAGCCCATGTCCGTGGCGCGGGCGTCTCCAAGGTGCGAATTATGCGCCCAAACCACCACCTTCGCTGGTTGCCCGTCAGCCGAGAGATGGCCAACCAGTCCATCCAGCGACTTCGCCATATGGGTGTCACGCACGTTCCACGACGAAATTCGTCTCTGGAACATTGATCGGTAGTACTCTTCCGCGTCCCTCACCAGCAGCGCGTTCTGTTCGGCATAAAACAAGTCATCCCGCCCCATCTGGCCGTCGCGACCGGCAGAGTCAACCGCCCGCTGCTGGAGTTCCAGCAACATGGACAGCACCTCGCGTTCACAGGAATGGCTTAGCCCAAGACCCGCCGAGTATCCATAGCTCTGTGGATCCTCCCCGAACTCCTCGAAGCACCCGTAATGCTCACGGGCACGCCGCGCTCCTTCCGGGTCCACCAGGTCGAGGTACCCCAGAACCGCTTCGATAGAACTGTGCAAACTGTATAGATCCAGGCCGTAGAATCCGGTCTTCCGCACACTCGAAGCCAGCGAATCGTTGTGAGTCCGCAGCCAGCCCACGAAAGCAAGTACGACGCTGTTGCGCCACATCCACGCGGGAAACCGTTGGAATCCTGACAGCGCTTCCTCAGCGCCCCGGCAATCGCTTTGACCCTGGACGAAACGGTTGACCCGGTACGCGTCGGGCCAGTCCGCTTCCGCAGCCACCGCGCTAAAGCCTTTCTCGAGGATCAACCGCTGCGTGATCTGGGCGCGCGCATGGTAAAACTCATGAGTTCCATGCGAAGCCTCACCCAGCAGAACGATCCGGGCATCGCCGAT
>JAOAPO010000139.1 GCA_025462945.1 Bryobacterales bacterium | reverse complement strand
CCACCGCCGCCACCGCCGCCTCCCGGACCAGGGCCACCGCGAGTCATCATCACCATCATCGCGCCGCCACCGGGACCGCCACGACCGCTGCCGCCGGAGAAGGTCAGCGAGAAGTCGTACCTGCCGGTTAATCCGGTGGAGTCCGTCACCGGCTTGTCCAGATTCGCGGACAGCATATCAGTTAGTTGCTTCATGTCTTCCCCGACAGCCTGATGCTTGCTGTTGCCGTTGAAGTTCATCGTCATGGTGCGACCCGGCGGCAGATCAGGGAAACCGTCCGAACCGAGTTTGATCTGCATCGGACCGCCGCGTCCCATACCCGGCATTTGCGGCGCGGCATTCGGATCTACCGGAGCCGCAGTCGATTCCTTGAGCTTATGGCCCTTGCTGCCGACGACCAGATCATAAACCTGCATCTCCTTCGGCTCGATCCGAGCCTTCATGCCGAACCGCTCAGCCAGCAGGGTTCGCTGCATCTCACGCAGATCGTCTTTGGTCGCGCCTTCCGGCACCCGGGCCGTGATGTCGAACCGCTCGCTGTCGAGCCAGGGCGGACCGGAAATCTGGAACCGCTTCAGGTTATACGCCTGGGTCAGCAACATCATCAACGTGCAGTTGTCGCAGGCCCAGCGAGTGGGGTCGGCTGTGCCGGGACCGAAGCGCTGTCCCATCATCATTCGGACCGCACCCCCTTCACCGTGCATGCCTGGGGGCGGAGCAGCCGGCTTCACAGACGCAACATCGAAAGACCTGTTCTGCGCGAGGGCAGAGAGACCCGAGACAGCGAGCAGGAGAGCGAGACGTTTCATAAGAGAGTTCTTACCTCTGTGCCTATTCGGCTGGCATGGCCCGATTGGTTCCAAAACCTGACCGCTTTTGCGCCAGGATTCTCCTGTACCGACCCGCAAGCCGCGCAATGATCGTCCCTGTATCCCAGTTCAGCTCCACTTCCTGACGCGCTCTTGCCGCCATCGCCGCGGCGGCCGCCGGGTTCTTGAGCAGCGTCACGATGTGGTCGGCAAACCCATGCGGATCGTCAGCCAAAGCGCAGAACTCGCCATCGATGCGCGCCAGTCCCTCTGCGCCCAGGCGCGTTGACACCACCGGAATTCCACTCGCAAAAGCCTCCAGCAGCTTCACCCGCACGCCGGAGCCGCTGCGGATCGGGCAGACGAAAAGCGCGCACTCCGAGAACAACGGCTGAATGTCATCCACGAAGCCCAGCAACTCAATGGAGCGGCCGTGCCCTGGGAACGCATGACGGGGCGGGGGATCGGAGCCGGCCAGCAACAGCTTCGCCTCGGGCACGCGCGCTGTAACCAGCGGCAGCACCTCGCGCGTAAACCAGTCGATCGCAACCTGGTTCGGGGTATGCCGGAAACTCCCCAAAAACAAAATCGTGAATGGCCGCCGGGGCCCGCCCGGAAACGGATAGCGCGGCGTGTCGATCCCGGCTCGCAAACCCTCTTCAATCCGGCCCCGCAGTGCAGGCAGGAAGCTCTCCAGATACTCACGATTCTCCCGCGTACAGACCTGCACGTGGTCGCACTGCGGCAGCAGCTTCAGCTCGTACCGAAGAGCCCGCAGGTACTCGAATCGCGCCTTCAGCTTCTCCACCGGACTCCGCATAAACGGCAGCGCGCGCCCAATCGACTGGAAGTAGACGTCGTGCTCGAAGAGTGCGCAGACCACGTTCCTGAACCGTCGCCCATACTGGCCGAGGGCTGTGTACTCCAGTTGAATCACATCGATCCTGTGGAGCAGCGTCTGCCGCTGGATGAGCCATTCGATCTGCGCCGTATGGAACTCATGTACCGCGTGCGGCACTATCGAAGCCAGATGCGGATCTTTGTCGTTTCGGCGCACCACGAACTCCATGGAGGCGCAAAACGGTCGCAGCTCGTCGTGAGCCTTCTCTTCATGCTCCCAATCGAGCAGGATGATCGTGTGTACTTCCGCATGCCGCGCCAGTTCGCGAATGGCGAAGTTCATGAACACGGCGCCGCCGTGCGTCGGCGGGCAGACCGGGTACGGCGACACGAACAACACGCGCGGGCGCTCCGGTTGCTCAGCAAAAGCGGAGAATCTGTCATGGAAGTACGCCGGCTGCGAACGCCGAAACGCCTCGACGTCCGAGATTCGCGCCAGTGATCGCGCCCGCCATCTCGACCCAACCGCGCCGGTCAACTGCCGGAAGGCGCGCAGTATCCCAGGAGCGGCGGCTCGGGTTGGTGACGGACCCACCAGTGCCGCCGTGGTTGCGCCGGCCAGGGCAAAAACGAAGTGGCTCGCCATCAGCCGCCAGTCGTGAATGTTCTTCCACGAAAACAGGATGAAGTTTTTGTCCAGCACCGACTGGATGTACTCGCGCGTGAACGTTTTCCCGATCGTGCCGCGGTGCTCATGATGGACGACGCTGCGCGGCTCGTACAGCACCTTCCAGCCGCGCTTCCACCCCAGGTACCCGATATCCGTGTCTTCCAGATAAAACGGAGCCAGGATCTCATCGAAGCCACCCAGTGACAGGAACTTGCGGCGGTCGAAGGCGCACGATCCGCCGCCGCCGTAGAAGCACGGAAAGGCCGATGACACCGCCGGGTCTTCTTTGTGGCTGACCCGCAGGCCGCCATCCTGCCACCAGCCCTGCGTCAGGCCAGTCTCTTCGCGGCGTTTGGTTCGGTCGCCGAGGAAGATTTGGCACGAGACTGCGAACACGTCGCTTGCCGTGAAATTCTGCAATAACGATCCCAGGAAGTCAGGCTCCACCCGCATATCGCTGTTCAGCAGAACCACGATGTCTGTCGTGGCCGCTCGAAACCCCGCGTTGGACCCGCCGCCGAACCCCAGATTCTTTTCGAGAGCCAACACCCGGACCTGCGGATACTTCTCCCGCAGCCACGCCGCGCTGCCATCCTCAGAGCCGTTGTCGACCACCAGGACCTCGCTGCCCGGGTGAGCCTCCACAGCAGCCAGCCACGATGGCACGAAGCGTTCCAGCAGGTCGAGTCCATTCCAGTTCGGCACCACGATGGTCGCCGTACGTGCATCGGGCAACGTATCTGGCTCACTGCGCCTGCTGCCAAACAGGAACCAGGTCAGATCCGCCAGTGCCAGTGAGATGGCTGAAACCGCCAGCACGAAAGGTACGCACAGCAGGGCAGGCAGAGCCCTCAGAAATCGCGCCAGGCCAGCCTTCATCTATTCCGCATCCGGCAAAACCGGCCCGAGGTGCAGCGTCCCGCCGAGGCGCATCCACCGCGACTTCGCCACCTGCGCGCGCTCCGCCTTCAGGTCGGTGATCGCCGCGAGCAGGCCCTCGATCGTATTCGTCAGGTCCGCGTTGTCGCCCATCAGGATCTTCACGTGCGTGACCTTCTCGGCCAGTTCCGACTCCAAACCGCGCGCCCACGCAGTTCGAGCCGCAACCTCAGCATTCAGATCCAGCTCAACAGCCGCCGCACTGGCCTCAATGTTTCGGAGCCACGCCAGCCGCTCATTGGCTTCGTTTTGTAATCCCTCAATACGTGCGTCGCGCTCCGAAATCCGCGTGTTCAGCTGTTCCGCCCAAAGGTTCTGCTGCTGTAGTTCCTGCTGCGTCTTCTCGTGCTCCCGATGCAACTCCGAGAGCTCCGCGATGGACCGCGCCAGCCAGCGATCTTTCTCCGCCAGTTCCCGTTCCAGCTTCGCCACGTGCAGTTCGCGTTCCCGAAGCAGGTTGCCCGACTCAGGAACCCAGGCGAATACCTCGTTCGGCACCACATCCTTCTCACTGCAGACAGCCAGGTAGAAATGTGCCGACTCGGGCGCCCGGCTGCCCTCCGCATCCAAAATCCCGTTCGCCGGATTCGACGGAGCGAAAACAATCGCCGCCGCATGGTTCTGCGTCCAGATCCGAACGTGCGGGAAAAACTCAAACAGAGCAGCCTCGAACTCGGCGAGCTCGAACTCGTGGCGATGAAACGGATTCGGACCCGAAGCGCCCCTGGTCTCAGCGTAGTACGACTTGTTCGGAGTTGACACCACAAACAGGCCGCCCGGCTGCAGCAGCCGGCTCGCTTCACGCAGCAACCCCCGCCAGTCCTCAAGATGCTCGATCACCTCGAACGCGGTGATCACGTCGAACTGCGCCGAACTCAGCGGCAGTGCATCGCAACTCGCTTCGATAAACCGAACTCCTGGCCGGCCATAATGCTCCTGCGCCCAGGCGACTGCCTCGCTCGAAACATCCGCCCCGATGATCGACCCCGCCGCCGCCAGTTCAGCCGTCCCGTAACCCGTCCCGCAGCCCAGATCGAGCACCGCCGCGCCGGGTCTAATCAGCCGCGCCGCAAACCGGTACCTCGACACATGCTCGTTGAAGAGGTCGGCATCCACCAGCCCCGGAATCACTCGCTCGCCCGTAAACTCAGCCATTCGAACTCTTACCCGCTAACTCGACGCGCGTCGGCCAGTGAACATACCCGTACACCGGACCTTCACCCCGTCCCATCTGCAGCGTGACAGCGTTATCGATCCAGTCACAAACGGCGTCGCCTTCCTGAATCCAGGGGGAGAAAGAGAACGCCCCCGGATAGAGCTCTGGAATTTCCATCTGGAAATCGATGGTGCGAATCTCTCCCGCCGCAATCGCAGGCACCAGGCAGCCCTCCCGCTCGGTTGAGACAGCGGCGAAATCCAGCCCTAAATGGTTCCTGAGCAGGAACCCCGCGACGGGCCGGGCCATCGCCTCCCGCGCCCGAAAACTGATCCTCACGATGATCTGGCTCTCCGGCGACATGAATTGCAGGGGCTCCCCGAACTCGTTCAGGATGGCGATACCCAGGACCTCAGCTCTCCCATCTCCCCGGCGATGGTCAATATTCGGAATGGTCGTCACGGCAACCACCGACGCTGCAGCAGCCAGCGGCGCTTCGTTCCCGCGCATCGCATCGATATAGCGGGGGACCACCTCGCCCGGACTCCCAAGCGCAGCCACCTGGCCGTGCCGCATCCAAAGCACTCTCTCGCCGATCGACATCGCTTCCGACACCGAATGTGTGACGAACACGATGGTCACGCCCCCCGCGCGCAGTTGCTGAATCCGCCGCATGCAGCGCCGCCGGAAGGCGGTGTCGCCCACCGCGAGAGCCTCGTCCACCAGCAGGATCTCCGGCTCCACGCTGATGGCTACCGCGAACCCCAGCCGCATCACCATCCCGCTCGAATACGTCCGCACCGGACGGTCAATGAAGTCGCCAATCTCGGCAAACTCCTCAATGCTCCCGTACCGCGCATCCATATCGCGCTTCGTGAGCCCCAGAATCGCGCCGTTCAGGTACACGTTCTCGCGGCCGGTGAACTCATTGTTGAAGCCTGCGCCCAGCTCCAGTAAAGCTGCCACGCGCCCCGAGGCACGCACTTCTCCCGAAGTCGGTTGCAGAATCCCGGCCATCAGCTGCAAGGCCGTGCTCTTCCCCGAACCATTCGCCCCGATGATACAGAAAACCTCGCCGCGCCTGATCGAAAAGCTGACATCGCGCAGGGCCTGGAAGTCTCGATGGAAGCGTTTGCGACCGAAAGCCGCGAGTTCCTTCAGCCTGCCGCTGGCGCTGTCGTAAACAGGGTAACTTTTCGAGACGCGGTCAAATTCGACAGCATTCACGTGACTTTCAGTGTACTTGAGTGCGGTTTAGCGAGACCCAAGCTCCACCAGCCGGTCGCGGTAGTTGAACACCACCGGACCCCGCGAGAGCACCGAGTAGCCAAGAATCCCGGCCACTTTCACGCCGTTGATCCGGCTGACGCGAGTCAGGTCGACGGCGACCGGCTCGCGCTCCAGAACCTTCCAGTCGCCAACCTGCAGCGAAACCGGTGCCAGACGCGTTCCCGCCACCTCTCCGCCGGCCCCTCCAAGCGTCATCTCTCCGTGAAATGGCATCGCCGGCCACTGGACATCGCTGGCCAGTGTGGTCACAGCCGAGCCGGTATCGACAAGGAACATTCCTTCATCCTTGCCGTTGATGCGAGCGCGTACAAACAGCAGGTGGTCCGAGTCCACGGTTCGGACCGGTCGTTCCCCGAACGCCTCCAGCCGCAGTTCTCTTGCTCCCGCGTCCAGACGGATTCGAAACTCCTGAAAGACGTCCATGCCGATGACGCCGTCGGCTTCCGGGGTGGCCAGTCGCGCCATGACGCGCACCGGACAGTCAGCCACTTCAAGCTCGCCGATCTGGACTCGACTGGCAAGCATCAGTCGCGCGCGGTCCGCAGCGCCCACGCCGGAAACCTGAGCTTCCGCGATATCGCGCAACGGCTGCTTCCGTGCCGTTCGCTCATCCAGCGTGATGCCGCTCGCTCCGGTATCCAGCAGCAGCCGCAGCGTCTTTCCGTTATTGATGCGGACCTGCACCAGAGCGCCGGATGTTCGTCCGTTCAAGGTTCGCCAGGGCGTCAGCCGAACAATGTAGTCGCGATAATCGCTGGAAACCCGTTGCTCCGCCACCCCCGCCGATACCAGCAGGAGCACGCCAACCACGAGTCTGTAACACATCCGTAACATGAGGCCGAAAAGCCATCATATTACGAATCCATGACAGAAGTGTTACAAAGCGGTTGCGTTAGCGGACGTGGGGGTCTTCGAGGTACGTATACCCCTGCAGTCCCTCTTCGT
The DNA here is from genome assembly GCA_025462945.1 of Bryobacterales bacterium. GTDB lineage: Bacteria > Acidobacteriota > Terriglobia > Bryobacterales > Bryobacteraceae > BOG-234. The sequence continues at coordinate 2,668 of JAOAPO010000139.1, read as the reverse complement.
AAAAGCGCAGTAACCGACCCGATTCCTCGTAGCCCAGCCGCCCTTCACGTACCGCAGTCTCCACGCTTCGACGCAGGCTCGTCACCAGATTGTCCGTTTTGTACTGAACGTAATCCAGAACCTCGCGTACCGTGTCGCCCTTGATGACTTCTTCCAGCATCACTTCGCCGGTATCGCTCATCCGCACGTGAACCGCGTTGGTATCGCCGAACAGGTTGTGCAGGTCGCCGAGGATCTCCTGGTACGCGCCAACCAGGAACGTTCCCAGATAGTAGTTACTGCCGTTGTAATCGTGCAGCGCCAGCGTCTTCTTCACGTCGCGGCGATCGATGAACTGATCTACCTTGCCGTCGGAATCGCAGGTAATGTCACCCAGAACCGCATGCTGCGTCGGTTTCTCGGCAAGACGGTGGATGGGCATGATCGGGAACAGTTGCTTGATCGCCCAGCTGTCCGGCATGCTTTGGAACAGCGAGAAATTACAGAAGTAGGTGTCGGAAAGCATCGCTTCCAGGCCTTCAAGTTCCTCAGGGAAGAATTCCAGTTCCCGGGCGCTCTTCTGAACCTTACGGCAGATCGCCCAGTACAGGTTCTCGGCCAGACACCGCTGGTCGAGCGGCAGGTAGCCGAGGCTGAAAAGGTTCAGCGCTGCATCCAAAGACTGCTGAGCGTCGTGATACGCCTCCAGCAGATTCCGCCCGTTCACAGACCGGAACGTCTCCTGCAGATCAATCAGCGGCTGCTCCGGATCGGGCGGTAACTCCTGCGAAGCTTCCTGCTCGCCTAAACCTGACACGCCCAGCACGTTGAAAACAAGCACACTGTGATACGCCGCAATCGCCCGACCGCTCTCCGTAATGATCGTCGGATGGGGCACTGCCGCGTCATCGCACACGTTCTGCACGTGATAGATAACGTCGTTGGCGTATTCCTGCAGGGTGTAGTTCACGCTCGATTCGAAGTCTGTCTGCGAACCGTCATAATCGATACCGAGCCCGCCGCCCACGTCAAGGTATTGAAGGCCGGTCGCGCCAATCCGCCAAAGCTCCGTATACAACCGGGCCGCTTCGTTGACCGCTGCTTTCACCTGCCGAATATTCGTAATCTGGCTGCCCAAATGGAAGTGGATCAGCTTCAGGCAGTCCGCCATCCCCCATTCCTTCAGTTCATCCAAAGCGCGAGTGATCTCGCTCGTACTCAGACCGAATTTCGACCGGTAACCGCCTGACGACTTCCACCGACCCGAACCGCGCGCCGCCAGCTTCGCGCGAATGCCGATCGTGGGACGAACCCCGACCTTCTCCGCGTACTTCTTGATGAGAGCCAGTTCGGTGTACTTCTCAACCACGGGGATAATCCGGCGCCCGATCTTCTGCGCCAGCATCGCCATCTCGATGTACTCGTCGTCTTTGAAGCCGTTGCAAACGATCGGCGTATCGTTGTCCACCAGCGCCATCACCGCCAGCAGTTCCGGCTTCGAGCCCGCTTCCAGCCCGAAGTTGTAGGGCCTGCCGAACTCGAGGACTTCTTCAACCACCTGACGCTGCTGGTTGACCTTGATCGGGAACACGCAACAGTACTTGCCGTTGTACTTGTGCTCCTGAATAGCGGTCGCGAACGCGTCGTTGATCTCGGTCAGCCGCTGCTGCAGAATCCCCGCGAAACGGATCAGGATCGGCAGAGCGATGCCGCGGAGCACCAGGGTGTCGATCAAATCCTTCAGATCGATCGAACGCTCAGGGTCCTTATCGGGGTGTACGCCGACGTTGCCCTTCTCGTTGACCGAGAAATAGCCCTTACCCCAGCTTGCAACGTCATAGAGTTCGCTCGCGTCCTGCGGCGACCAACTTTCGGTTGGCTCCAGAAGGAGCGAACCCTTACGACCGTTTTTTTCCAATTCTTAAGATGTCCTCGTTGGCGTTTTGGACCCTCGTTGCCGATTTTGCGCGGCAACGAGGGTCGATCTTTCAGTTTCCTTCGGATTGACCCGTGGGGCAAGCGCAAATTGCACGCCGGCCCGGACACGGGCTATACGATGCCGCGAGCCTGCAGTTCGGCTTCCAGTTGGGAGGCGGATTCGAAGACCACCGCGTCCATGCCCACCTGCTTCGCGCCTTCCACGTTGACCGCCAGGTCATCGGTGAAAAAGCATTCTTCAGCGGCGCAACCGGCGGCCGCAATCGCCGCGTGGTAGATCTCCGGCTCAGGCTTCAGGAACCCGGCTTCGTGGGAGAGCACGTGAGCGTGGAAGTGCCGCAGCGCCGGGTAAGCCTCCAGAATCATATCGAAGTGGATCGAGTTGGTATTGGAGAGCAGGATCAGGCGGTGCGTCCGGGCAATCGATTCGAGCAGTTCTTCCGGCACCAGCGTGTGAGTCTGGAAGACGGAGCACCAGATCTCCCGGAACTCCTCAATGGTGATCTGCAGATTCAGCGCGTCCGCCAGCCGGATGTAGAAACCATCAGCCGAGATTTGCCCCGACTCCAGTTGTTTCACCAGGCCTGTCGCCGCGATCCGGGCAGGAAGGTCCGCCGCCGCGATTTCGCAGAGCGGTTCCAGTTGCTTATAGCCAATCGTGAAGTCGAAGGGCACAATGACGCCCCCCAGGTCAAAAATGACAGCTTTGATCATTTACCAGATTCCAATTAGTTTCCACCAGCCAAAGCCG
>JAOAPO010000105.1 GCA_025462945.1 Bryobacterales bacterium | reverse complement strand
TGGACATGGGCGCCATGATTATGGATGGCGTGCCCTCCGTAGTCGGCGCCGGGAACGACTCGAACAACTACCTCGACCAGCGGAACTCCCGCAACATCACAGATCAGGGTACCCTCCGTGTCGATCGCGTCTTCGACCGCGGCGACAGCCTCAATGCCCGCTTCTCCGTTGGTGCGGAGAGCGGCTTCACACCTCAAAACCTGCCAGGCTTCGGCCTGCTGCACGAAAATCTGGCCCAGAACGCGACCATCGCGTGGACCCGTATCGCGACGCCCAACCTGGTCAACTCGGCCACCATCGCCTTCTCCCGCCTGGCCATGACCCACTCACAGGAAAACGCCAACGTCAACGACATAGCCGGAGAGCTGGGCATTCAGGGCGTAGGGTTCGGCGGTGCCAGAGCGTGGGGCGCACCCTACTTCAACGTGCAGGGATACTCACCGTTCGGTGACACCTACCAGGCCACTCCCATGCAGACTTGGGACACGGTCGTAGAAGGTCGCGACACGGTCTCCTGGCAGCACGGACGCCACAGCCTCAAGGCCGGAGGCAGTTACCGCCGCTTTATCTGGCCCATGTGGGCCTACGTCCTGAGCCGCGGCTACTACCAGTTCACAAACGGCTACACAACCCAAACCCTGACCAATGACGGCACCGGTGCCGCCCTTGCCAGTATGGAACTCGGGCTCCCCGCGGTAAGGCAGCGACAGGTCGGCTCACCCCGCATGAACCTCCGCCAGTGGTATGGCGATGCGTTCGTTCAGGACACGTGGCGGATCAACAACACCACCACACTGAACGTCGGGCTGCGCTATGAGTACATGAGCCCGCTGACCGACGTCTCCAACGACTGGGCCGGTCTCTTCGTCTCGCCCACAGCTCTCACCGCCTACATCGGCGGCCAGCAGGGCACACCCAAAGGCCTGTACTACTCGAACAAGCTCAAGTTCGCCCCCCGCGTGGGGATCTCGAAGCAGCTGCCCGGTTCAGGCCTCGTCTTCCGCGCCGGCTACGGCATCTTCTATACGCCCATCGACATGAACACGTGGTGCAATAACCTCCACAACGTACCCATCATCTTCCCCGAAACGAACCAAAGTGACCCGTTCACGCCAACCATCCAGAGCCTGAATTTCGCCGCTCCGGTGGTCGGAAGAACGGTGACGAGCTTCACCGCCTTCGATCCCTACCAAAAAGCGCAGTACATCCAGCAGTGGACCGTCTCGATACAGAAGAGCCTCGGCCGTGAAACCACTCTGGAGGCCGGCTATCAGGGTGATCGGGGCCTTCACCTGCAGCGCTCCCACCTCATCAATAACGCCCTTCCCGGACCGGGACTGGTCCAGCCCAGAAGGCCGTACGGTGCCGCCACCTTCCTGCCCGGCACCGTATTCCCGGAAGGGACCACCGTTGTCAGCAACGCCATACCGGTGAGCGCGGTCAACTGGCTTGAGAACACGGCCCGAAGCTGGTATGACGCTGCCTACGTCAACGTGAGGAGGCGGTACTCCGGCGGGCTGAGCCTGCTCGCCAACTACACCTGGGCCAAAAATCTGAGCGATGCGCCGGACTTCAGGTCGCCGATGTTCGAATCCGCCATCCCGCAAAACAACAACAATCTGAACGCCGAGAAGGGTCCTGCGTGCGACATACGCCACCGCTTCGTGCTGAGCGCCGTTTACGACATCCGAGGCTACAACCGGAACGCTCTTTCAAGAGCCGTCACGCGCAACTGGCAGTTGTCCACCATCTACCAGGCCCAGTCAGGCTTCCCGTTCACCATCTCGGTCTTCGGCGACACGGCCAACTCGGGAACCATCCTGGGTGAGAATCCAATCCGGGCCAACTATACCGGCCAGCCCGTATTTGCCACCGGCACGCATACCGAACAGCAATGGTTCAGCCCGCTGGCGTTCTCCGCACCGCCAGCCAACACCTTTGGCAACGTGGGACGCAATACGGTCGAGGGACCGGGAATGCAGACTCTCGACGTCGCCATCGCCCGCACCTTCGCAGTAGGCGAGCGAACCCGCTTCCAGTTGCGCATGGAAGCTTTCAACGGCCTGAACAAGGTGAATCTGGGAACGCCCAATAGATTCGTCAACACGGCTCAGTTCGGCACCATCACCTCGTCATCCACTCCGGGCCGGCAGGTCCAGCTAAGCGCACGCTTCTCATTCTGATCCGGCTCCTTTGATTCATTTGGCAGGGCTGTGGTGATCCGCGTAAGCCTTGAACACCACTTCACAGTAATCGCTATCGGCTTCAACGAACCGGATGCGAAGCACCTCCGCGAGGTCGCGCAGCGCGACCATCAGCAACGCGCCCGCCCGCTCGGTAGCAAGGCTTTCCTTCTCGGAGATGGCCTCGCGAGCGAGTTGGAGGGCGGTCGGTAGCCACATCGGGAGTGAGGACTGCTCCCTGTCCGCATAGAAGTAATACACCACAGGAAGTTGCACCAGATCCACGCGCGTACGAAGTATTTCGGCGCTGAGTTCCGTCAGAATCCCGTCCGACTGGCAGCAAAAAGAAAAGCCATACTCCTCTTGAGTGCGCGCAATGACAGAGAGCTTACGTGCCAGAGTGCGCATGCGGGCAACGGCCTGCTGAATAAGGATGATGGACGATACGCTTGCCGAGAGCACTGCGAATCCGATGAGCGCTTCTGCGGTAATCAACAGCCTCAGCCAGACGGGAAGCGGCGTGTAGTCGGCCAGGCCCATCGTCGCGAGCACGCCGAGCGAGAAGTACATCATTGCCAGGAGGCCAGCTCTTGGATCGCCCGCATCCAGAGCAAAGAATTCGGGTGGAACGGACCAGTAGATGAGCGCGAATCCAAACGACACCGATAGCGCCCAAATGAGGATAACCAGAGCTATCGCCAACGGGCCGGCATCTGTCAAAAATTTCGGGAAGCGCCGAAAAACTCCGAACGTAGCCTTTGCGACAAAGTCACTGAGCGATCCCGTCGCGGTCGGGTGGAACAGGTCCCGGTAGACCTCGCGCAGCGTCAGAACCACGATAAAGCTGCCAAGTGCCGCAGCCCACCAGCGTGACATGACTCCAGCGTAGTATGGCGAGGCCACTCACCAGTATGTTTTCCCTGGGTGCGCGCGCGCATCCAGCACCCCGCGGGACTCGTGCCACCTTCGCAGGGTAGTCCTGCGTGACGGCGCGGCGTGCACCGTCCTGCCCGGAAAGTCCGGTGATCGTGGATTGAGAACCGGCCAGCACTCGAGCGACCGCGACGGGGCCATTTACAGCAATCGCCGTTCTCCGGGTCCAGGGTCCGTATGCCGACGACTCGCCAGAATCAGTTAACGCCAGCGCGCTATTGGCAGCGGAGCTCTCAACCCAGCCGAGCCGCTGCGGAGGCCTGTCGTAATCGCGTGCTCGGCGGCGAACACATACAATGGGTAGAGACTCCCGTACCGCCATCCATAATACATGTCCTTTGCACTGAGCCATCCAAGCCTGCTTCGCGCGCTGACCGAGCGCGGCTACATTACTGCCACCCCCGTGCAAGCTGCCGTCCTGCAGCCAGACACTGCTGAGCGCGATCTCCTCGTCTCGGCCCAAACCGGTTCCGGTAAGACGGTCGCGTATGGACTGAGCATCGCGTCCACCTTGCTTGGAACAGCAGAGCGGTTCAAGTCGGGCGACAAGCCGCTCGCCCTTGTCGTTGCTCCCACTCGAGAGCTCGCAATGCAGGTTCACAAAGAACTGACCTGGTTGTTCGCGCCTGCCGATGGCCGTGTTGTTGCCTGCGTCGGCGGCATGGACATCCGACAGGACCAGCGGGCGCTCTCGCGCGGGGTTCACATCGTTGTCGGGACTCCCGGGCGGCTCTGCGATCACATCGAATCAGGAGTCCTGAAGCTCACTCAACTCAAGGCTGTGGTGTTGGATGAAGCCGACGAGATGCTCGATATGGGCTTCAGGGATGAGTTGGAACGTATCCTCGCCGCCGTGCCTGCCGAGCGTCGCACACTGCTCTTCTCGGCCACCATTCCGAAGCAAATCGTCGCGCTCACCAAGAAGTACCAGCGCGATGCGCTTCGTATCGCACTCTCGACACGCAACGAGCCCCATGGCGATATCGAGTACAGAGCTATCGAGATTGGCCCGAATGATCACGAGCACGCCATCGTCAATGTGCTCCGGTACTTCGACGTTCGCGGCGCCCTCGCGTTTTGTTCTACGCGCGATGCAGTCAGGCATCTTCACGCCAACCTGATGGAACGCGGGTTCTCAGCCGTGTCCCTTTCAGGCGAACTGAGTCAGGCCGAGCGAACTCGTGCACTGCATGCCCTGCGTGACGGGCGCGCTCGCGTCTGTGTCGCGACGGACGTCGCCGCGCGCGGGCTCGACCTTCCCGATCTCGGGCTGGTCATCCATGCCGATCTTCCCCAAAACGCGGAATCGCTCGTCCACAGGAGTGGCCGCACCGGGCGAGCGGGTAAGAAGGGTCTCTGTGTGGTTCTTGTTCCGCCCCAGGGCCGCCGGCGTGCGGAACGTCTTTTCGCCGCCGCGCACATCAATGCGCAGTGGGGTCCGCCGCCGAGTCCGAAAGAAATCCGCGCTCGTGATCAACAGCAACTCGTGCGCGAGATTGCCGCAATGGCGGCCGACGGAACCGAAGATGACCTCGAAACAGCCCGCATCCTGCTCGCGGAGCGGAGCCCTGAGGAGATCGCAGCGGTACTCGTACGCATGCACCGCGGGCTCATGCCGGAACCTGAAGAGTTACGTCAGACTAATCCGAACCGTGCGAATCCGCGAGACTCTGCGGGACCCCGCAAGTCTGCGGGCACAAACGACAAGAGAAAAGGGCCGCCGAAACACGACCGAGGCGGCACACGCAGCGACTTCGGTCCGAAGCGGCCCTAAGGGGCAATAGCGCGGACCGTACCTCATCTCCTGCGCCGAATCCTTACCTGCCGGTTCGCCAGCGGAGCGGGCTCGTCCTGTCTGGTTCCGTCGGGCCACTCCACCAGGAGCTGCTCGATCCTGACAGACCTGCCCAACCCGAAGTGGACGCGCGGATCGCCGGCGCTCAGATAGCTCCCATCCGTGTGTGACCGGCGCCAAAGTGTCGGCTGGCCGGGTCGAACAACGCCCACTCGAGCGTTCGGCTCGCCCGCATCGACCGTCAGCCACCCTGCAGCGAGACTCTCGTTATGGAGCAGGCGTGCGGGTCCGTTGTTCGTCGTCACCACAATATCCACCCGGCCGTCATTATCGATATCGCCAAACGCCGCGCCCCGGCTGACTCCCACGAGCTGCATTGCATCGCCTGCGCGCGCCGTGACGTCCTCGAACCTGGGTGACGGACACGCATTCCGCAGCAATAAATTCTTCTCGGCATAAGGCGAGCCCTGGCTCCGCCGCTCTTCCCGAAGCGTGACGGCGCCATTTGCGAGAAACAAGTCGAGGCAGCCGTCGTTATCGAGGTCGAACCAGCCCACTCCGAACCCGGTGTAAGAAAGCGTCAGGGAATGGATAAGCGACGCGGGCGAGACATCGGAGAAGAAGCCGCCTCCCTGATTTCTGAACAGAGACGCGCCCTCGCGCATCAGGTTCAACACCAGCAGGTCTTCGTTGCCATCGTTATCGTAGTCGCCGGCGGCAACGCCCATCCCGGCCTTCGGCTGCCCTTCTTCGCTGTAGGCGACACCGCGCTCCAGAGCGGCTTCTGA
>JAOAPO010000102.1 GCA_025462945.1 Bryobacterales bacterium | reverse complement strand
ACTGATCCCCAGACCGTAGAGCTTCCCCAAACGGTGGACGATCCCCAGACAGTGGAACTGACAACGATCGTTACCTTCCCGCCAGCCGTTCGCAGGATTACCGCAGCCGGTGAAGCGGCGTTCATGGTTGCAGGGATCGTGAATGCCTTCTTGCCCTTGGCTGCGAGCGCGGCGTCCAAATTCAGATAACCCGCTCCGACGGTGAACAGATCGTTCGTTAACTTTCGAGTCGTAACGAAATAAGAGGTTCGCGGCAGCTTGGAAGCTGTCTTCATCAGACGAGCCTTCAACTGGTCAGGCGTCAGGTCTTCGTTGTCGAGAACAGCCGCCGCGGCACCGCTCGTTACTGCCGCTGCGCCGCTGGTCCCGCTGAACACCACATAGTTTGGAGCCTGGCCGAAGGGACTCGGAACTATCTGCGCGCCCACATTGTTCGCCAGGAAGGAGTCGTCAGAAAGTGCACCCGTCAGCTTGTTGCCCGGCGCGACCAGATCCGGTTTCACCACATGGTCAATCAGTGACGGACCTTTCGAACTGTAGGTCGTCATCAAGTCATCGCCGCGCTTCGCTGTGTGCTCAGTGTTGATTGCACCAACGGTGATGACGAGCGGATCGTTTGCGGGGGACCCGATGGTTCCGTAGCCGTTTGTTCCTGCAGTGTCGTCCCGCCCGGCGTTTCCTGCGGCCACAACTACTGCGATGCCGGCCTTCCAGGCGCGCTCAACCGCCTGGCAGAGCGGATCGGTCTTCCAGCTCTCGTAAACCGGGCGACCGAGTGAAAGGTTGATGATCTTGATGTTGTACTGGCTCTTCAGCGCGACGGCACGGTCGATCGCCGCGATGACCGTGGCATCGTCAGACTGTCCCTGGCGATTGAGAACCTTGAGGTTGATGATGTTCGCGCCCGCCGAGACGCCGTGGTAGTTGTTGCCGTAGCCAAAGAGGGAAAGCAAACCCTTGCCGGCGATCAGGCCAGCCAGATGGGTGCCGTGCCCGTAGTAGTCCTTCGTATCTTCGCCGGCTACGAAGCTTTGTGAATACTTCACGCTGCCGATCAGATCGAGATTCGGCGTCACGCCGCTGTCGATCAGCGCCACGCCGATATTTGTGCCCTGCCCGTAGTTCGCGAATGTAACCTGTGAGTTGGGCTGAATTGCCTGCGGCATGTAGTCATAAACGGGGACCGCAACGCCGGTGCCCTGAACGAGGTGGTTGACCGCAACGTGTTCAATCGACGACGTCTTCGCGAGAGCAATAGCGTCTTTTACCGACGCCGAGCAAAGTTCGCTGCCATCTGAAAGATCGGCAAGCTTCTGCACGGTCGTGCCCGCGGGGTAAGCACTCCGCGCTGCCCCGTTCCGCTTCACGATGATCTTGACCGTCGAAGAAGGGTCCATCCCGTTCAGTTCGCGTGAATAGGTCCCGGCAGAGGCACTCCCCACTGCGAGGCACAACAGGATGCCGAGCGGCACGCCGTTAGAAAGAAATCTGCGTTTCATAGCATCTCCGATAGAGAAAACTTATCTTTTTTGGGGATATGGTACCAACGGCCCAGTACTTATGGTACTTGCAGCCGCGGAATTATGCCTGGTTGACACAGTTCTGGACTCATCATAAAGGAAAGTAGTGAAAAAATATACAGAGAAAGCTTTTGGTTCCGAATATCGCTCGCCGCAGGCCGGTATTTTGGCCCCGGGCTTCGCCCCTATATACAGCCGTTGACCAGACCAGCGGGATATTTCACCGAATTTTGGCTCATGATAAACAGTCGAAGATAATTCTTCATTCGGTCGCGCGCCTGCGTGTCACAGTGGCTCAATCTTAGTCCGCGGCATGCGATGCTTCGAGTGAACTCATTCCCAAAGTCAGCGTGTTCGGTATGCCGGTCCGCAACTTGGTCCGCTGCCGGCGACAATCACCAATGCCAGAGTTCAATCAAAACCGTCCGGTACACGCAGCAGCCGAGTGCCGTCAACCACCCCTCTACCGTTGAACAGCACCGGACAGGCAGCGGTCCAGCCGCACGATGAACTCGTCCACGTCCGTCCGAGCGATGTTCATGGGCGGCGACAGGCGGATGACATTGCCGTTCAGCCCACCTTTGCCGATCAGGATCCGGTTTTCCCGCGCCAGCTCGATCACCCGCAGCGTCGCCGCGGACGCCGGTACTTTCGTCACCCGGTCTTCCACGAGTTCAATCGCCTGCAGCAGACCCATCCCGCGCACATCTCCAATCAGCGGATGCTTCTCCTGCAAATCCAGCAGTCTTTCTCGCAGATACCGGCCAGTCTCTTCCGTGTTCCGCAGGATATTCTGCTCGTCGATGTAGTCGATCACCGCTTTAGCCGCCGTGGTCACCACCGGATTGCCGCCGAAGGTCGAGATCGTGGTTCCCTTCAGCGCATCCGCCACCTCGGGACGGGCAATCGTCACGCCGATTGGCAAGCCGTTACCCAGTCCTTTCGCACTCGTAATGATGTCCGGTGTTACGCCCCAGTGCTCAATACCGAACCACTTGCTGCCCGTCCTTCCCCACGCGGTCTGCACCTCGTCCGCGATAAAGACGCCCCCGTACCGGCGGACAATCTCCGCCACAATGGGGAAGTACTCTTTCGGCGGCGTGATGAATCCGCCAACGCCCTGGATCGGTTCCGCGATGAGTCCCGCCACACGGCCCGAGGTGGTCGTCCGGATTACCTCTTCCACGTCCGTCGCGCACTTCACGCCGCACGACGGGTAAGTCAAACCAAACGGGCACCGATAACAATAAGCATTCAGTGCATGGGTGATCCCGGCCTGTGGTGGTCCCAGCTTCCACGGAGCCTGTCCAGTCAGCCCCATCGTGGCCGAACTCCGCCCGTGGTACGAGTGGCGCAGCGCAATGATGTCCGTCGAGCCCGTATAGCAGCGAGCCGCCAAAATTGCGACCTCATTCGCTTCCGTACCGCTGTTGGTGAAGAACGACTTTCGCAGCGCGCCGCCCGGCGTCAGCTCGGCCAGCCTCTTTGCCAGCAAGACCTGCGGTTCATTCACGAAAAGCGTCGATACATGCTCCAGCCTGTCGATCTGCGCGTGAACCTTCGCATTGACCTGCTCATTACAGTGCCCAACGCTCACGGTAACAATGCCGCCGAAAAAATCGAGATATTGGTTGCCGTCGGCATCCCATACGTACTGATCTTTCGCGTGGGAAACCACCAGTGGCTCTTTGAAGTAATGAAAAACGGCCGGGAATAAAAAGTCTTTCTGGGCCAGCAGGACTTCCTCTGTCGTCATATTCCGGTAACCGCCTCGCTTACGCCAAAAGTTCGCCCCGCAGCACGGTCACAGCCTGGCCGCAGAGAATCACCCGATCCCCCTCGACTCTGACCTTCACCACGCCGCCGCGCTTCGACGCCTGGAAGCCGGTCATCTCTGTTTTCCCCAGCTTCGTGGCCCAGTACGGGGCAAGTGCGCAATGCGCCGAGCCCGTCACCGGATCCTCGTCCACACCCGCACCCGGAGCGAAGAATCGCGAAACAAAGTCGAAGTCACCGCTGCCTCTGGCCGTCGCGATGACGCCCCGCACGGGTAACTCCCGCAGAACATGATGCGCCGGCGTCAGCCCTCGCAGCGTCGCTTCATCGATCACTTCCACAAGATAGTCGAATTGATTCCGGCCCACATAGCTGAACTCGCATCCCAGCGCATCAGCCAGTTGTGGAGGAGCTTCAGCCGCAATCTCCAGCTTGGCGGGGAAGTCCATTTCGATCCACCCTCCGGCTTGCCGGCAAGTCAGCAATCCACTTTTCGTCTGGAAGCGAGCCGGAGTGCCTGCGGCAAGATGACCCTCTGACCAAAGCACATGCGCGCTAGCCAGCGTAGCGTGTCCGCACAGGTCAACCTCGACTGCAGGAGTGAACCAGCGCAGACGGTATCCATCCGCTTCAGGGTGCAGGAACGCGGTCTCGGAGAGGTTCATCTCCATCGCGACATTTGCCATCCACCGGGCGTCGCGCGCTGCTTCCAGCACGCACACAGCGGCCGGATTGCCGCCAAAAGCCTCGCTTGTGAAGGCGTCAACCTGGACGATCGGAATTCCCATGCCCGATTATCTCAGGGGCAGGAAATGCGGGCAGCTTATTCCACGCTGACGGTGAAGCTGACTGGCACATTTTTTGGCGGATAGCAGCTCTTGTTATCACAAGCCTGATAGCGCAGGATGCCGTTCTGGGCCGCCGGACCGCTGCCGGTCGAGGCCGCGACTTTGAACTTCGTCGCAATGCTGAATTCGCCCGTCACCACCGAAAGCGGCTTATCTGAAAACGAGTACTTCTCCAGCGTGCCCTTTGGATACTCCACGGCCGTCATTTCCAGCGGTCCCGGCGTCCACTTCAGAGTCATCGGGATCAGATAGGCTTCGGTCGGCTTATTCGTGTTCGCGTGATAGCCCGAGGGCAGGGAAGCCTTCACCACCACCGTGACCACACCGCGCTTAGCTGCCTTTACGGTCGGGATGGCTTCCACCTTCAGCGTCGGCGCCATCTGCGCGCAGGCGCTGCTGATCGTTACCAGCAGGCCGGCCATCAGCATTCGTGCCGGCCGGAACGGCCAAAAGTTTCTCGATTGCATCTTCAAAATCCTTTCGCCCGGCGAGGCCAACATGGACGGAGGCAATCTTGCCATCGCGATCAATCACGAACGTCGTGGGCAGCGCTTCCACGCCGCCATACTGATCACCCGTCTTGTCATCTCCAAGCACTACCCGATAGTTGATCTTTTTTTCAGCGACGAACGGAGAGATCGCCTTCCAGCCTTCATCGTCCATCGAGACGCCCAGAACCTCGAACCCGCGGTCCTTATATCGCCGCTGGAAATCGATGAACCACGGAATCTCGATCGCGCATGGTCCGCACCACGTGGCCCAAAAGTCCAGCAGCACGACCTTGCCTTTGAAATCCGAAAGCTTGACCACCTTGCCTGACGCGTCTTTAAGCTCGAAGTCAGGCGCGTTCTTGCGGTCCTTGCTCGCGCGGAGTTCCTTCGGCGCGGGCCCGTCGCGGTGACACGCAACGGTGGTCACCGCCAGTGTCGCGAGGCCAATCATCGCTGTCCGAACAAGCTTCCGCAAGGGTTTCC
>JAOAPO010000090.1 GCA_025462945.1 Bryobacterales bacterium | reverse complement strand
GCAGAAGGATCACCACCGAAACTGCTGCCTACCGGACGGGTCATCGCCTCGGCAACAACATGTTCGCGCGCGTTGTGTCCATGCTTTTCGGCGAACGATTCGGCGATCTCCTGTCCGGGTACCGGGTCTTCTCCAGGCGTTTCGTGAAGTCGTTCATCGTCTCGGCAGGCGGTTTCGAAATCGAGGCGGAAATGACGGTTCACGCGCTGACGCTCCACGTTCCCATGCGCGAGATCGACACGGTTTACAGAAGTCGCCCGAACGGTTCCGAAAGCAAGCTCAACACCTACCGGGACGGCATTCGAATCCTCGGTTCCATCGTCACTCTCTTTCGGGAAGAGCGGCCCCTCACGTTCTTCTCGCTGGTCGGTTTGTTCCTTATCGTGCTGGCCCTTGTCCTTATTTATCCCGTGTTTATCGAATTCCTCAAGACGCACACGGTGCCTCGCTTTCCCACCGCGATACTCGCAACAGGTCTGGTGTTAAGCGGCCTGTTCAGTTTCGCTTCGGGCCTGATTCTCGACACCGTGACCAGGGGCCGGCGGGAGGCCAAAACGCTGGCTTATCTCGCCATTCCACTGCCCGCGGAAATGCCGGCGGTCTTGAGCGAAGGTGTAGACTGGCACGAATGACTTCAGGTGTACAACCCCAGCCATTGTTTATCGACGAGCCCCACGCCCTCCGCCAATACTGCCAGACTTTGCAGGCGGAAAGCCTTGTCGCCATCGACACGGAGTTTATATCGGAGCTGAGCTACACCTCGCGGCTCGAACTGGTCCAGATAACGACTCGCACCGGACCGATCGCGGTCATCGATTACGGCACCATTGGACGGTGCGACGACGACCCACTCGCGCCCATCCTGTGTGACCCCGCCGTACTGAAGATCTTACACGCAGCCAAAGAAGACCTCATCGTCCTGGCACCCATCGCGGGACAACCCCTGACGGGCATTTGGGACACGCAGCTCGCGACGAAGCTCTTCGATTACGATAGCGGCACCAGCTACGGAGCCGTGGTGGAAGGTCTTCTGGGCGAGTCTGTCGCCGGTGGCCAGTCTCTCAGCGACTGGGCGAAGCGACCTCTTACGTCTCAGCAGCTGAAGTACGCCGCGGAAGACGTTCGATACCTCATCCCGCTCTACGACGCCGAGCGGGGCATTCTTGAAAAGTTGGGCAGGCTGAGTTGGGCGGCTGAAGAGTTCGAGCAGCTCACGGCTGACGCATCTCAACTGATGGCTGCGCGCGCAGACGAAAACACACTCTACTCAAACGTGCGGGGAGCGCAGGGGATGGACCGCCGCGGTCTTGCTATTTTGCGGGAACTTGCCATCTTACGCGACCGCGAAGCGCGCGCAGAGAACCGTCCAGCCAGGTCCCTCCTGAAGGACGAAGTTCTCGTCCAGATCGCGCGCCGTGCGCCGCGCCACGCCCGGGACTTCGGCGAGTTTCGCTCGATCAATTCGCGTTACCTCGAAAAGATAGGCCCTCAGCTTCTGCAGGCAGTCGAGCGAGGTAAACGGATATCTGATGAGGAGTTGCCGCCGGCGCTTGCGTCGAATCCGAGACTCACTGACGACGAGGCAGCACTCACGTCTCTGTTGTCGGCCGTCCTGCAGCAACTTGCGAGAAAGCACGGCGTCTCGTCGACTCTGATTGCGACGGTGGGCGACCTGCAGCGCCTTGTTGAGAACCACCTCCGCGGCAGGCATGAGCCATCACCCGTGTTGACAGGCTGGCGCGGCCAGCTTGTCGGCCGAGAACTGCTCGCGACGCTGAACGGGAACGCCGCCGTTCGGTGGAGCCCGACGGAAGGTTCAATCGTCCTTGAGGAAGCTGGTTAGGGCTATCGAGTCGACGTAGCCTTCTGCTTTCGGACCTGCAGTTCGTTCACTACCTGATGGACGTAGGGCACTCCGGCAGCAATCTGCTCTGCGCGGTCCCGCGTATCTGGATTCTCCACATTGCCGCTCAGCGTGACGACATGGTTCTTGACCGCGTACTTGACGTCATCCTTCAGCCGTTCCGCCACTAAGGCAGCGTCCAGATTGCTCTCAATGCCTTTATCCAGAGCCTCGTTCACCTTCTTGGCTTCACCCTCAGCGCCGGGTGTGATCACTTCGATCTGGTTCGCCACAACCTGACCGTTCGCCATGGACTTCGCAATCTGTTCGGCTTGAGCCTTCTGCGCCTCAGCCGGAACGTGCCCGCCGAGGGTCACGACGCCTTTCTCGGCGTCCTGCTTCACCGTCACATCTACCAGACCCGCGCGGTCGAGGCTGTTATCGATACCCGTCGCCATGTCGCTGGACGGGGTTTTGCTGCAGCCCGCCAACACACCGGCACCCAGCAAGGCGAGCAAACAAACGTGCTTCCTGAAGTCTTTCATTGTTATCCCTCTCGAGCGTGCCAACGGTACTGCAAAAGACACCTGCCTCTCTTTGCATGCATTCAGGAGACCGAACCAAAGAAGCTGCCGACACGGCCCTTCGGTGTGTGGACTGGTATCCTAGTGAAGCCCCCTTTTAAGGAGATACATCGATGTCTGCACGTAACGGTAATATTTCGCGGTTCAACAGGCTCCGCAAGAAGAAGATCGCGAAGCGGTTGAGTTCGCGTACGCTGCAGGCGCAGCTTGCTCAGTCCGCCGCAGCCGCACCGGCCAAAGACTCAGCCGCCAGCTGAGCCCTGTCTCCCCGGCCTTCTTCAGGACACCGGTGCCGGCAAGTTACCCGACGTTGCCCGGGCAAGGTACTTGATCGCAAAGTTAAGCAGTTTGACGACAGCCAGCAATACCGTTCGTCGCAACTGCTACGCCCCGACGGCAAGGCTTCGTGGTCGACTATGTGGCTAAGCGGAACATCTTTCCCGTCCGTCACCTTCTCAGCCTGGAACAAAAAGCCGACAACGGCGAAGCTTCCGACCGGTCGCTTGCGGCCCGACGAGAAGGTCTTCGGTTCGGCGCCGGTACCCGTTCGAGAGGGAACTCATTCGCAAAGACGGAGCCCGGATTCCGGTTCTCGTCGCCACTGCGGTATTAAGATTTCGCCGTTCAAGTGGATCACGTTTGTACACGATCTTCGCCCTCGCGATCTGGCGGAGAGCGTGGAAGAGGCCTCCGCCCACCCAACGCAGGTCTTCGACGAGATCGTCGATACCATTTCCGCTCTGCGGCGCGTTCAAGGGCAGATCACCGCCTAAGTCCTCGTAAAACATCCCCTTAATCACGCTGAACTGCGCAGCCATTGCCACCGGATTGCTTGTAGTACAGGTCGCTGCGCAAGAGTTTATCGCCCATCAATTAACGT
Organism: Bryobacterales bacterium; assembly: GCA_025462945.1. Taxonomy (GTDB): domain Bacteria; phylum Acidobacteriota; class Terriglobia; order Bryobacterales; family Bryobacteraceae; genus BOG-234. Next base: position 684 of record JAOAPO010000090.1, on the reverse strand, counting down.
GCTGGCGGCCTGATCATGGCCGGGCAACATTCGGAACTGGAGAACTTTATCGCTGGCTAGATCCCAGCCCCACGCGCCCACCTTTGCAATTGCGGTGGCCAACGACAGGCGCTCCATCGCTGCCACTTTGTCGATGTCAGCCTGCCTGCGGGCTGTGATATCGGTGCCGGAACTCAATGCGCCGATCACCCGACCCTCGTGATCTCGCTGCAGCGTGTTGCGCCACTCGATCAACCGCTCCCCGCCCGATTTGGTCAAAACGCGGAACTCGGGAGGCTTCCTCGCGAACAGTTTCCCGAGCCGCTTTCTGGCTTCGCCCCGCATCGGGAGAGGGACGGCCGTTTCAATCCAGTCGCGCCCCAGCATCTCCTCTGAAGCCCACGCGAGGACACCACAGGCGTTGCGATTCACGAGGGCGATACGCCCGTTCAGATCGAGTGCCAGCAGGATAACCTCTGCCTGTCGAGATAACCCTGCGCCCGACCCCTTCTGTTGCAACCAATAGACATCCGTGAGTCCAGCCTTTTATTTCTGTCTCTATTTGAGAAACGCTAGTATAGTGTCCACGAATTAGCTGGACAAACGTTTGCGGCCCTTGGGAGCGGTGCAGCCGGGCTGAATCTGTTCCAGAGTCTGGCGGCAGCGCGCCAGTTTGGCAACGATGGAATCTACTGTAGCGGTCCA
>JAOAPO010000070.1 GCA_025462945.1 Bryobacterales bacterium | reverse complement strand
GGCTGAGCTGGGTGCGCAGCCACTGCGCGCGTTCGACGACGGTGCTGCCGCTGACGGTCCCGTCGTCCGTGAGGAGTCCGGTGCTGAGCAGCAGGTCCAGCTCCGCCGCGACGCCGGGGCCGAGGGTTTCGTCGCTGCTGATGTTCTGAAGCGCGCGCAGCCATTCCTCGCCGCCCGTGCCGGGCTGGGCGGAGAGGGCGCGGAGCAGGTGCCGTGCCGCGCCGCGCCGGACGGGGCTGACGGGGAGATTCAGGAACTCGCCCAGCAGCTGGACGTCCACCGGCCACCAGATCACGTTGAAGAACAGCGGAATGATCTGGTCCAGGGCGCGCCAGCGGGAGCGGCTGCCGACGCCGATCCGCGGCAGGCCGCGGCGTTGCAGCTCCTGGTCCAGCAGCGCCGTGCCCGCAGAGGCAACGACGGCGGCGCGGTCCGTGCCGGGGTGTTCGGCGGAGGCGAGCCACCGGGCGGCGTGCTCGGCGGCCTCCCATTCGGTTTTGGCGACGAGGACGGTGACCTCGCCTACCGCCCCCGTCTGCGGGGCCGGCCCGACTACCGTGACGCCGCGGCGTTCGAGGGCGCCGATCAGGCGTTGCCAGATGGCGGGGAACGAGGCCCGGGGGTGCTGGAGTGCCAGCTCGGTGATGCCGAGGGGCCAGTTGGACGTGGCATCGCTTTCGAGCTCGTGCACGAGTTCCAGCGGATAGTCGGCGAAGGCCCGGTCGAGGGGGAGCCTGCTCTGCTCGAGGGAAGCGAGGGCGTTCAGCTTGGGGATTGACCCGTCCGGTGCGATGCCGGTCCAGCCGTTGAGCACGAGCTCGTCGCGCAGGTTCAGCAAATCCAGGGCGGTGGACCAGGGGTCGACGGAGAAGGACCCGTGGAACCAGGCGTCAGGGGTGTCCTGCTCCGCGAGGCGGGCCATGAACTGCCGGATCCGTGTCGAGTGGCGGGCATCGGGGCCGGTCAGGCCGAGCCGGGTCTGAAGCAGCTGGGTCAGCCCCAAGGGCCCGAGCCGGACCTGACCCAGGGCGGAATCGCGGTAGGTCCAGGGAGCGCGGTCCAGGTACAAGCCAAACAAAACGTTCACATCATCCCCCGGATGCGTTGGACCGACAGTTCCTTGATCATATGGGCAGGGCCGGCATTCCCGGGCACCGGCTCTCGACCTTCGGCGGCGGACGCAAATCTGCGCGGGTGAGGCCCTACGGGTCTAGTCTGCAGTTATGCATGGAAACGACGGGGTTCACACAGCAATCGACAAGTTACGCTGGACCGAGCCGGCAGCCTGCGAGGATGCCTGGCGCGAAACCCCAAGCTCTCCCGGTGTTTACAGGTGGTTTCTCTCCGGCGAGTTGCCCGGTGGCTTCGACTGGCCTCACACATGGACACCGATCGTCAACGGAGACTTGATCTACGTCGGTAGAGCCACGTCCCTTCGCACACGCGCGAAGCATCACAGACTGGGCACTGCGAAATCGACACTTAGACGGGCACTAGCATCACTCATGGGTCTGCAGGCCGAATGGCGTGGTGCATCGGCCCACCCGGGCCTGATCACCAGTGACGAGGCCGATTTGACGCATTGGATGTCGAACAACCTCTTTATGTCCTTTGCCCTCGTGGAGTCTTTGGCCGACCTCACGTGGATAGAAGAATCATTGCGTTCCGTCCTGAAGGCTCCACTAAATCGGGACAAACTGACTCCCGAGCAGTTGCACACCAGCGCGATGACTGCTGTCATGCAGAGCCTGGCTTTGGGTGGCAAAGGGCTTCTATGAACGGCGGTCTAGGTAGCAACAGATTCCTCAGGACCGGAATCGGTTCTTCAGATCGGCGACTCTGACCTTGGCAAAGTTCGGTCCTAGCACTGGCCTGTAGACAATGAGCTGATAGGCCTCACGAAGGGACTCATAGTCAGCCACTACCTGATGCCTCCAGGCCTCCGCACGCGAGAGCGCCAGCTTCAGTTCCCGTCCGCCGGCCTCTTCGCCGTAAGGCTCGTCACGCCAGCGTTCATAGTCAAGTTTGAAGAATTGTGGGCACCAGTATCCTGATGCCAATTGCCAGCCTGGGCGTCGACGCACCATATGCGAGCAAACAAGGTCTGGGCGGAGGAAGTGCGCATCTTTATCAGTGAAGATTCGGCAGGAAAGCTCGATCACGACCCGCTCGAATTGATAAGCTCCGGCGCCCATAGCTACGGGATGATGGAGCGTCGCCAAATGGCAAGGTAGTCCACGCCGAACGAAGCAGCTGGGGCTGCAACCGTGCTGCCGGGGGCCTGCTTACCGACGATCACGTGCACCTGCGGGAGAACCCAACCTCCTGTGCCGGTTACAAGGTGGCGGTCATGCAGGTCGCGAAAGTCCGATTGAGTCATCCATCGGGCTTCGACGCCGGGGACGGTGGCGATTCGCAGCAGCTCGGCCCGTGAGACTGGCATTCCGCTGATATTGTCGCTGCCAAGCAGCTGAATCTTGCAGTCCACCTTCGTCGTCACTTGCTTCAAAAAAGCTCTGAGCGGCTCGACGTCCCGGTACATGTAGCGGTCTGACCAGATCACCTCGTCGGCACCTGCCACGAGTACGGAAAACTTCGCTACGCTTGCCGCCCAGTCATCGGGCCAAATTGGATCATCGGCCGGGCTCGCGGTCAGCACGGCGTGAAGACGGTTGAACAGTTTCGTTGGGCCGTCTTCAGTCAGCAGCCCGTAGGCCGCACACCGCGCGGCAAAGGAGTCGCGGTTTCGATCCAAGTGACCATTCGCGATCGTGACTGCTGATGCCTTCCGGACATCGTCAATGTACGACAGATCCAGTTCAAAGCGATCAGCAATTGGTATCGGCTCGAAGCGCTTGGAAGCGTGCGCTTGTTCCGCTAGTAGTGCTGATTCCCCAAACCACTCTCGCATTGAGGCGAGTTCGTCGTGGCCAGCTTCCTCGGGCTCAAGAAGAGGTGGATCGATCGGCGTAACCCGCGACATCAGAGGGCTTCCCGCGCCGGGTCGATGTACTTCGGTGCTGCATCGGGCAGTGAATAGGGCTCCTACATCTTGTGCATAATCGCTGTCGATCAAGCGACTGCTCAGCCACGTCTGCAGGCGCGCGCCTTGGGACGTCGCGATGGCTTTATCGTAAGAATCGAAAATGAGCTGGGCCGAGCCATGAACCTTAATCGCGTCCTTGAGCCCAGCCTCGATTTGCTCCCGCTGGCTCGCCTGGCTCGATTTAGTGAAGGCCGCTCCGTCAACGAGGACAGCAGAGCCCCCGAGCTCGTTTTCGAGCAGTTTCACGAGGTGAGACTTACCGACCCGCGGCGAGAGCCGGAGTAGCAGCCTCTGCCCCCCAAGTAATATATAGGCCGTATCATCGACCCACTTCTGGACCGTGCCCAGCACCGCAGACCTACTGTTCGAGCGACTCGATTGCTGCCGCAATCCGAGCCGTGTGGTCTGGGAAACAGAGGCCGTAGGCAATGGAGTGCGCCATCGCGTTCGGGTTGTCGCTGAGAAGTGATAACGCTAAGTCGCGTTCCTCCGTGTCATGAGAGAAGTACAACCGCAGCATGGCTGCTTCGTCTGGAAACCATTCCGTGAAGGAAGCGAGAACATCTGCTGCCTGATCGTAAGGACCTCCGTAGTCTCGAGATATCAACGCCACTTCAAGCGCTTCAGACGTGATGTGGAATGGCAGAGTCTCGGGGGTGCGCGCGCGCACGGCTAGCGAGCATGCCTTTCGAGTGAGAAGCGGATGACCGCCATAGTGGGTGAACAGAGCATCAATCTCCTGGTGCCCCCGGACTCGTACGCCCATGCGCTTGCCGAGGGAACGCACCATCTCAGCGATTTCATCTCGAGCCATGGGCGTCAGCCACACGAGGCGGACTAGCTTGTAGAGGAGGTTGTCCTTACCCTCGAGCAGAGGCCTCTCGAACAAAGCCGGGTCTACACCTGCGCAGAGCAGCGCGAGGCGATCTTGCTCTTGGATCACGCTACGCAGCTGAACGAGCGCACGGAAGAGTGCTTGAGCCTCAGCGGGGTCGAGGTTCGAGCGGGGAGGGAACGCCTGATCGATCTCGTCGACGATGAGTACCACTGGCCTGTCCACGTGTTCCAGGAGGGCTCGGAGGTCCTGAATCCAAGACGTCGCCGAATCCGCAAGGTCAGCTCGACGCGTGCCTTGTCGAGTCAAAGCCCGAAGACGAGGCTGCATGTCCTTATTGCCGGGAAGCCTGCGCACTGCCGACCAGAGACCCTCTAGTATGGTCGAGCGAAACTGTTCGGCGGTGATGATCTCGCTCACGTCGACCCGAACTGTCGCGTTCCGCTCGTCATCACGTCGGAGAGTGGCCAGCGCGTTGAGAAGCGATGTTTTTCCCGCCTTGCGCAAGCCAAAGATTCCTACTGAGACCGCTCGCTTGAGGTCGTTTGCGATAGTCTCAATCTCAGCTTGCCGACCATAGAATCCGCTAGGTTCCCGCACGGGAGTGGCTACGTCGAAGTGGTCGACGGTTGCGACTGACTCCGCAATCAGGGTGTGCAACAGCGGTGAATCACCAGCGCGAATCTCGTTCAGGTTTACGGCGATGATTGCCATCTCGCCAGCTCGGCGTCGGGCGGTATCTTTCGCCTGGCTGTCTCGACTGACAAGTATCGCGACATCGGGCTCGACTCGCATGTCTTTGCGAACCCGCTCCTGAATCACCGAGAGCGCTCGGGGCTCAACCTTTTCGTATTCCGTGTACAGCACCTGAATCTCGCGATTCGGCCCGAAGATCCCCTGTTGATGTGCGGGCAAAGTGACGTTGATCCACCACCGGGATGGGGTCGAGTCCGGCTCGAATCTCCATACCCCGACATCGCTGCGGCGAAGAAACTGAAGAAATTCGTCCGCACCGGCACTGGACCGCCGAAACCGCTCTTTGTAGTCTTCGAGAATTCGCTGATTTCGCGTCGCTCCCGCGCGAGCGCTACCGGGGTCCGTCATGCTTTGAGTGTATCGGGACAGTTCGGTATCGGTGATTGACGATCCGGGTCTGGCCCATCGTCCCCGCGGCGGGTGTCCTGGTTCCAAGGAAATGGGACTTGCAAGCACTCACGAGCTCGCCCGGAACCTGCACCACTTCTGGTCCTTGGTGCAGCGCTTCACCAAGAAGGGTGCCCGGATCGAGTTCCTCAAGGAAAATCTGACCGCCCGGTTGGGACTCACCCGGCCTGACCTGATGCAAGTAGTACTGCCCCAAGGCCACGCCGCATTCATGGCCGACCTGTGACGCTGTCGTGGGTCATTGGGGACTATATGGCATTCTTACTCGCATCGGCTTCCAGCACAATAGAGAGGGTCCCCGAACTTTCGTGCCTGTGCCTCCGCGTCTTCTACTCGGGGACCGTTTGTTCAGCCAACGGGGACCATATTGTTTTCGGCCTCCCTCAGCATCCGTAGGAACAGCGGATTCGGGTTCGCCCCCGGCAGCGCCCGCCGCACCTCTTCCAGCGCCTCCAGCGGAGTAACCCCCGCAACCCGCGCCCCGTACAGCGCCGCCACAGTCGGCGTCCGGGATTCGGCCCGCACGTAGTGCAGCAGCACCGTCTTGCCCTCCGCGCGGTAGCGTTCGACGGCGGCCGCCGCATCGCGCAGCACGAATGCGGCATGGGCGTTGTCGTCCTTGACGGCGGAGTCGATGATCCAGAACGTGGCGTGGTCTTCCGGAGTAACAGACGGCGCATCGTCGGTCCCCAGCCGGCACAGCGAGACGACGGCGTCGATCCCCAGCTCAGCGACCCGTGCGAGCGAGCCGACGCCGCCCAGCCAGACGCCGCGCCAGCCGTAGGATTCAGGATCTCGTGAACCACGGTCTGCCGATCCATATCGGCGCCGCCCTCTGGGGGCACCTGGACGTGCAGACCACCTGCACCGACCATCAGGACCTTGCCCTGGTTGGACCGGTCAGCACTCCTTGAGGACTTTTCACGCAGGAGGAGACATCAATCGCTTCCCGGAGAAGCCGCCTTCGCAGACCTGTGGGGTGCCCTGGAACCTCGCTGGTTGTTGCCCTCGGCCCACTTTGGTACGGCAAGGGCTCATCCTCAGAGCTGTTCAGGCAGTGGTCGAGTGGCCGCTTCGACCGGTCATTGGTCTTCTTGAGTGCTCTCGGGGGCCAATAGCCGGCGATCGTGAGCTAGCAGCCAGGCCTGTCTTAGGTTTTCGGACCGTGAACTCTGATTTACCTGACCGATGTAACGACTCACCGTTTTACCATGGATGGAGTACCTCAAGTATGCATAAATGCGGTAACGCTTATCGATATTTTTGAGCTCGATGGAAGCATTTCGACTTGAACCGTCGGGCAGCATGATTCTCCGCCTGCCTTTACCTCCCGCAGCCCGATCTTGCTCTTGGACGACCTCTGCGCGAGACCGGGATCGAGGAGCCCTCCATGCCAGATCGGCGACGGCTTCCTTTGGGCTTGTGGAGTTGTGGGGTTCGGTCATGGTCCGTCCGGGGTTGTGATAGACGAAGTCTCATCCTTCGTTCCCTCTGGCCAGCCTACAGTGATCTGCTGGCCAGGCCGTGGAACGGCGATCCTCATCCCTATCGGAAGCTGGAGTTGATATACGGAAATCTACCGCAGGGAAGGCCCTCGTTGTTTCGCCCGTACCGAAACAGGTTCGAAGGAGATCAAGTGCTCATCAAGAACCAGTCCCAAGGGCGGGTGTCAACGACGCTGCTCGCCGTTCAGACTGGACTCAAGTATAAAGTTCGGTTTCTGCTGGATGCCCGTTCACCAAGGGGGCATCGCGGTCTGGGGCAAGGATCAGGAAGGGAACGCTGGCGAATGGACGTAGACCCCAAGATTAGCTCCCGGATGGCGAGGATACGGAGCCGCGACACCAAGCCGGAAGTATTGTTGCGCAGGGCCCTCCGCGAGTTGGGTCTGGGGTATCGGATCAATCTTCGTCCCGTACCTACGTTGCGACGGACTGGGGACATAGTATTTCTGCGCGCGAAAGTCGTAGTCATGGTGGACGGTTGTTTCTGGCATGGCTGCCCCCAGCACTATCGGCCGGCGCGCCGGAACTCCGTTTTTTGGGATCAAAAGATCGCGGGCAATATCGCCCGCGATGTTGAAACCTCCAGGGAGCTTCTTGCCCGAGGATGGTTGGTGGTACGGGTATGGGAACACGAGGAACCAAGGGATGCAGCAAGGAATATCGCAGATCTGGTAGCTTCACGGAGGGCTGTTCGGGCAACCCCACCCAGTGATCTTGTCTAAGGGATGATTGCGCGTTTTCCCTCAGACCTGGTGACGGGAGCGTAGGTACTCTTGTACTTCCTGCGCCGTTTGCGCCTCAGTTTTGCCTGCGGCCAGTAGCTCGCTGCTGTGGCTGCGGCCAGGGTGGAAAGTATCCCATGGGGACTTCTTTCCACCCTTCCGGCCTGCACCCGGAGCGTTTGATCCGAAGCCCGGGACCAGCCGGTTCCAGAGTGGCCCTGTCTGCGTGATGAGCATGGTCTCTCCCAAGGGGATGAAGATCGGTTCGACTACGAGCATCCGGAGGAAGAAGTGGCTCACCTCTAGGTTCTCGGCTGCTTGAATTGACCGCGCGTGGTTCCTCAACCGGTTCCGGAGTGTGTACGTTTCCTCGCCATCGCTTAGCCCCATACCCGTTCTGCCGCCCTCAGGTATGGACTTACCGACGTATATCGGATACTGGCGGCCGGCGGAGCCCGAATTTAGATCGGTCAGTAGCTGGTACGGCTCGAAATCACCGCAGTAATAAATCGCGTAGATTCCCGCACCTGGGATGTTCGGTACCTCAGCGAGCGGCACTGGTTCCATAGCCATCATGGCGTTGGCCACGCTAAGACCGAGATTCTTCTTATCCAACGGGTTGAAAGGGATCATCAGGCGATGTTTACCGTGCTGTGCTCCAGCATCCGTGCGCGGAACTCCGCCATGGCCAGATGCTGGGCGACGCTTCCCGCTACGATTTGCGCCAGCTTCACCGGTACGGCATTACCGAGTTGGCGCATGGCCTCGCCCCATGCGCCGTGGAGTTCGTATCCGTCCGGAAACGTCTGGAGGCGCGCGCTTTCTCTAATCGTGAAGTACCGGACGCTGCCGTCGACCCTCCGAAGCATGTTCTCTCCACCGGGAACGCCGTGCGCGCCGGCCTTTAGGGCTTTTGCGGGCAGGTCCAAAGGACTTCCGGTATGGCCCGGATAAGATCTGGCACCTGTCTGCAGGAAATGATTCAGGTGGTTTCTCGACCCGTTGACTGTGGGTTCTGGAAGGTCAGTAAGGGCATCCCGAACCGTTCTCCAAGGTCGAGTGCCGAGGTCTTGCGGGGTCAGGTTCCTTAGTTTGGCAACTCTGCGCTGCTCAGGCTCAGAAAGGGTAGGACGTTTGCTGACCGGAACCTTGTGTCGGTCCCAGTATGCCCCGGTGACCCACTGGTCGTGGAGCAACGCGTCGTGGGAATGCGTAGCGGCGGGGAATGACCACTCGGCTTCCTGATCAGATCGAAAGCCCACAAGAAAAACGCGGTGTCGTTGCTGAGGTACGCCGTAGTCCGCGGCATTGACCAGTGTGGGAATGACTTGATATTCCAACTGCTCGCTGTGGCCGGAGGTGTGCTCAGCTTGAAGACGCCCATAGTGGTCCGCCCAAGTCTCACCACTGGCCGCGGCTAGGAGAGGATGAGCGAGCCGAAGCTGGATGTACGTGAAGTAGTTGCTGAAGGCGGAGCGAGTCAAACCTCGCACGTTCTCGAGGATGAAGGCGCGCGGTTTGAGGTCACGTATAACCTCTATGGCCGCAGGAAACATGTCTCTTTTGTCATCCGCGGCTCTGGCCCTGCCACCCATACTGAATGGCTGGCATGGAGGTCCCCCGGCAACCAGGTCGATTTCCTTCACGGAGGACCAATCGACCTTGCGGACGTCAGATTCGACCACGTCCCAGTCAGCCACTAGGGGGTATTCCCGGCTCTTATTCTCACGCATGGTGTCACACGCCCACCGGTCCCACTCGACAGTCTTAACTGAGTTGAAACCGGCCAGCTCGCAGCCCAAAGCAAGTCCCCCGGCACCGGCAAAAAGTTCAACTGAACGCATCCGAATATCGTAGCCGGAACGCCGCCAGGGTTTTACCACATCAGAGTGACAGATCTCCTTGGACTGCGAGCATCCACGCGCCGTCGCCGAACTGAACCTCGAAAAGTGCTTCGCCGCTTGAGTCCGTGCTTCGTGGATTTGCGCGGAAATAGGGCCACCCGTCGCGGGTCTGAGCTACCGCGTCCCTCGTGCGGACAGCGCGAACGTTCCCATCGCTGCCACAGCCCGGCGGAGGTCCGGAGAAGATGTCATGCATGGATTGTTGCCCAAAGGGGTTGTCGGTACTGCACGCTGCTGCCGAAAGCAAAGGAAATCCTTCGCTGACATAGATCTGAGAACCGAGCAACTTCTAAGTCGCGAAGACGATGACGTCTACCCTGGCGACGGGTCCTCGCCGATCTGCTCGAGAGGATGCCCTAGAAACTCCAGCATGACGTCTCGTCGAAACCGCAAAGCAATGGCATCGTTCGGGCTCTGGCTGAATCGATCGAACTCGTTGAGGTTGTAGTCTCCGGCCGAGTCTGAGTTTCGAGCGGCCTGGCGGTTCTGCGACCGCGCGGTCTCGAAGGCTACGAGACTGTCGCGGGTAATTTCGTCGACCCAGTCGTCGTGCATGGCTTGTCGGAAGACCAAGAAGTAGACGCTGGACATGCCGACGTGTTGGAGCAGTTCGTCGCCCTGGTAAAAGAGCTTTCGCAGTCGATCCAGCACGTGGAGTACGTTCAGAGTAAGAAGGGGAACGTCCATCCCTGATGTCGCAGCGTTTCGCACGAACCGGTCGAGGTACGTCTTTTTCGTGTCTGCGACTCCCTGCCGGAACTCGAAATAGACGAACTTAGTAGCCATGTCGTAGTGGCGAAACCGAGAGTTGGCATAGGGGAGGCACACCGTGAAGAACTCGTGCGTTGCAATCTCTCGAGCAGCTTCTGGAATCGGACCCGGGAACGCATTTCGCTTCTCGGCAGCGTGTAGGGGCGATGCCTCATTGAGACGAAGAAACATGTCTT
>JAOAPO010000086.1 GCA_025462945.1 Bryobacterales bacterium | reverse complement strand
GGGACCGAGATGCAGCAGGGTGGCGGCAGGACGCCCCAGTACGCGGGCGTAGCCATCAGCCGCCCCCGAGCAGACACCTTCGAAGAGGCAGAGCACGCCGCGCATGCCGGGGACGCGATCAAGCGCCGCCACGAAATGCATTTCGGACGTGCCGGGGTTCATAAAGCAGGTATCGACGCCATTTGTTACAAGCGTTCGCAGTAAACTTTCCGCACCGGTCACCTTGGCATACTAACAACTGGCTATGAGTGAAACTGTCAGGCTCGCGTTGCACGACGATATTGCGGTGGTCACGATCGATAATCCGCCGGTGAATGCGCTTAGTCCGGGGGTGCCGGAAGGCATCCTGGACGGCATCCGGACGGCGCTGACGGAGCCCGCGGTGAAGGCGATTGTGGTGATTGGCGCCGGGTCGACCTTCATCGCCGGGGCCGACATCAAGGAATTTGGAAAAGTGGTTTCCGGTTCGGCGACACCAGCCGATCTGCCGGCGATCATCTGTGACATTGAGGACGCGACAAAGCCTGTCGTGATGGCGCTGCATGGAACGGCTTTCGGCGGCGGGCTTGAGGTTGCGATGGGCGGTCACTACCGGGTGATCGCACCGACGGGGAAAGTGGGGCAGCCTGAAGTTAAGATCGGGTTGATTCCTGGGGCTGGCGGAACGCAGCGTCTTCCACGCCTGGCGGGTTTTGCTTTGGCAGCGCGGATGTGCGCGCTGGGCGAGCCTATCGGCGCGTCCGCTGCGCTGAAGGCCGGGCTGGTGGACCGGATCATCGAAGGGGACCTGCTTGAAGGTGCGATCGCTTTCGCGCGGGAGGTGGCGTTGAAGCCGCTACTGAAGACCCGGGACCGGATTGCGGAAATCACCGAGATCGACACCGAGATCTTCAGTGAGTTGAAGGCGGAGATCGCGCGCACGCGGCGAGGACAGGAGGCGCCGTTGCGGGCTCTGGAAGCCGTTCATATGGCGCACCATCCGTTCAATGAGGGTTGCCGGGCGGAGCGAGAGCTCTTCCACCGGTGCCTGCATGGGACGCAGTCGAAGGCGCTGATTCACGCGTTTTTCGGCGAGAGAACGGTCGCAAAGATTCCGGATCTTCCGAAGGAGACGCCGACGTTGGAAATCAGGCGAGCGGCTGTGATCGGGGCCGGGACGATGGGCGGCGGGATTGCGATGAACTATGCCAACGCCGGGCTGCCGGTGATTGTGCGCGAGGCTTCGCAGAACGCACTGGAGCGCGGGATGGCGGTGATTCGGAAGAATTACCTGAATTCCGTTAAGAAGGGGCGCTTCTCGCAGGAGGAGATGGATCGCCGCCTGGCGCTGATCACTCCGCAGCTGAGCTGGGAAGGCTTTGCAGAGGCCGACATCGTGGTGGAGGCTGCGTTCGAAAACATGGCGCTGAAGAAGGAGATTTTCACGGCGCTGGACGGGGTGGCGAAGCCGGATTGCATTCTGGCGACCAATACCTCGACGCTCGATATCGACGAGATTGCGTCGGTAACATCGCGGCCGGAGATGGTGGTGGGGCTCCACTTTTTTAGTCCGGCAAACGTGATGCGCCTGCTGGAGATCGTGCGGGGGAAGGCGACGAGTAAGACGGTGATTGCGACCTCGATGGCGCTTGCGAAGAAGTTAGGAAAGATCGGGGTGCTGGCCGGGAACTGTCGCGGTTTCATTGGGAACCGGATGGTTCACGTGTACCTGCGGGAAGCGCAGTTTCTGGTGGAAGAAGGGGCGACGGTTGAAGATGTGAACGGCGCTCTCTACGATTTCGGCATGGCGATGGGGCCGCTCGCGATGACGGATCTCGCCGGGATCGATGTAGGCTGGCGGATTCGGCAGGAGTCGAAGCATCTGGAGCGACCGGGGGTGAGACGTCCGCTGATTTCGGATCGGCTGTACGAGGCGGGGTTGTGGGGCCAGAAGACCGGTGCCGGGTTCTCGAAATACGATGAACAGCGTCACCCGTCGCCGGACCCGGAAGTGTTTCGGCTGGCGGAGCAGGTTGCGCAGGAGGCAGGTATTGCGCGGCGCACCGTGACGCGGGAAGAGATTCTGGACCGGTGCATTTACGCGCTGGTGAATGAGGGCGCACGGATCGTGGAAGAGGGGATTGCGCTTCGGGCTGTCGACATCGACATTGTTTATCTGAATGGCTACGGATTTCCGGCATGGCGGGGTGGTCCGATGTTCTATGCGGATACCGTGGGGCTGCCAGAGGTTCTCGCCCGGATTGAGGAGTTTGCGAACGTGCATGGCTCCGAGTTGTGGGAACCGGCGCCTCTGTTGCGACGTTTAGCCGCAAAAGGCGGTCGGTTCAATGCGTAGGCTGCTTTTGTTGTTCTGCGTGCTTGGCACAGGGTTAATGGCCGAACCCGCTATTGTGCTGCAGGTCCGGGTGGGGGCACAGACGGGAGATCTGGCGAGGGCGAAGCAGACGCTGGCGGCGTACAAGAAGACCGTTGGACAGACACCGGAATATTTGGAAGCATTCTCCTGGATCGCCCGGGGTGAACTGCGAGCGAAGCAGTACGAGCAGGCAGAGACGACTGCCGCGGAGGTTCGGAAGCTGGTGCTGGCTCGGGTGGGCAAGGGCCGGCTGGACTCGAATCCGAGCTATGCGACGGCGCTGGGGGCTTCGATTGAAGTACAGGGCCTGGCAGCTGCCGCGACGGGTCGTCGAGATCAGGCCGTGGCCTTCCTGCGCGACGAGGCGTCGCGATGGAAGAGTACGTCGATCTGGGCCCGGGTGCAGAAGAACTTTAACCTGCTGTCGCTGGAAGGCAAGCCTGCACCGCCGCTTGTGACTTCGACTCCGCTGACCTCACGGAAGGCGGAGCCTTTGAGCAGCAAGCTGGGGCATCCGGTGCTGCTGTTTTTCTGGGCCCACTGGTGCGCTGATTGCAAGAACGAGGTTGCGGTGGTGGCGAGGGCGGCGAAGGCCTATCAGTCCCGAGGGCTGGAAGTGGTGGCTCCGACCCAACACTATGGCTACGTGGAGGGGGGCGAAGATGCGCCGCGTCCTGTGGAGACGGCTTACATGAAGACCATCTACAAGCAGTTTTACGCACCCCTGGGCGATGTCGAGGTACCCGTGAGTGAAGAGAGCTTCGGACAGTATGGCGTAAGCACTACGCCGACTCTGGTGCTGGTGGATGCGAAAGGGACCGTGCGGTTGTATAACCCGGGCGCGATGACGTACGAACAGCTTGCGGCTAAGATCGAACCGCTACTGACTCGTTAGTCGCTCTCGCGGATGTGCGCCGGTAGACGAGATAGCCGGAGCCGATTACCGCAAGGGTTCCGGCGAGCAGCTTGAGTTCGAACAGCCAGACGTTATGGATATCGTCTGACGGGACAAGTGAACAGAGGATGGCGAGGACTGTAACGGCCCAACCGAACAGTGAACTGATGCGCTTGCCTGCTTTCCAGGCGCTTCCGAAGACGTAGATGAAGGGCAGAAAGCCAGAAATCACCATCAAAGAAACTACCGTCTGGTAGGCGGCGCGGACCGTGTCACCGAGTTGAATCGAGATAAGCATCACCGAGGCGACGAGTCCCATCGTAAGGATGGAGAGCCAGGGTGTCGCCCAACGCGGGTGGACTTTCGCGAAGGCGGCGGGCAGCAGGCCGTCCACACCGGCGGCAAAAGGCATGCGGGCAGCAGATGAGCCCATGCCACCGAACTGGCCGATGGCTGAGCAGAGGACCATGACAGCGATCAGGGGCGCGAGCCATGGAGCCCCAAGGATGCGTCCCGCCGTATCCCCTGTTTGAGCGAGCCCGTTGAGATCGCTGATCTGTTCGGCCGGCAGGATGACGAGCAGCGCGGCGGTGGCACCGGCGTAGAAGATCACGCTGAAAGCTGCGGAGTACCACGCGGCGCGGGGCAGATCGCGGGCGGGGTCACGTATTTCGCCGCCCATCATGCCGGCGACTTCGAAGCCTGTCATGGCATACGCGATGGTGGCCCAGAAGCTCAGGGTGCTCCAGTCGAGTTTCGGCAGAAGGTGAAACTCGGTGGCGGGTCCGCGCTGCCGCCACACGAGCACGGCGGCGATCACCAGCAGCGCCCCGAGGAGCCACGACGCGACGGCACCAACGTTCTCTGTCCACTTGCCGAACCGGACGCCGATGATGTTTGTACCGAGGGCGACCCAGATGGCAGCCAGCGATGCCAGGACGAGGTACCAGCGGTTTTCGGCGAGATGCTGGAAGTGCGGCCCGAGCGACCAGGCCGCGGCGCTCATGTAGAACATGGCGGCCCCGGGGAACCAGAAAGCGGTGCCGATCCAGTAGACCCAGAAACAGAGGAAGCCGTGGGCGGGACCGAAATCAGCGTGCGCCCACAGGTACATGCCCCCGGCTTCGGGCTGCCGGATGGTGAGAGCGGTGACCGCAAGGGCCAGCGGGATGAGAAAGAAGAGCGCCGCGAGGACCCAGAGCAAGATAGAGCCAGAACCGGCGTGAGCGGCCGAAGCGATCCAGCGGGCTCCGACGATGGTTGCGATCGAGAAGAAGGTAAGGTCCCGTGTGCCCAGTTCGCGCCGCAACTGCATCTGTTCAGACTAGCCGATCAGGGCGGCTAACGTCTCTGCGTTGTTTTCGACGAGCACGGGCTTGTTGCCGAAGTTGGCGGCGATGGGGGAACCATCGGGCGCTGTCAGCTGGCCGGTGTGATAGCGGTAGATGTAATCGGGGTCTTTCAAGAGGTTGCCAGTGAGGACGGCGACGACGTCGGCGTCTCGATCAATCACGCCGGCGGCGGTCAGCTTTCTGATGCCGGCGAGAGTGGCGGCGGAAGCGGGTTCGCAGCCGATGCCGCAGGCGCCGATCGTGGCTTTGGCATCGGCAATCTCCTGCTCAGAGGCACGCTCAACTACGCCGTTGGTGGTCTCGATTTCGAACTGAGCTTTGGGCCAGGAGACGGGGTCGCCGATCTTGATGGCGGTGGCGAGTGTTTTTGGATGGCACTGAGCGGTAAACGGGTTGGAGCCCTTCGCTGCCATGTAGTCGTAAAAGGGCGAGGAGCCTTCGGCCTGGACGACGGCGAGGCGAGGCAGTTTGTCGATGAATCCATGCGCCAGCATCTCGCGAAGACCTTTGCCGAAGGCGGAGACGTTGCCGAGGTTGCCGCCGGGAAGGACGATCCAGTCGGGGACACGCCAGTCGCGCTGGTCCATCATTTCGATGACGATGGATTTCTGGCCTTCGATGCGGAAGGGGTTGATGGAGTTCAGGAGGTAGATGCCAAGACGTTCAGCGAGAGTTCGCACGAGGGCGAGGATCTGGTCGAAATTCGCTTCGACCTGGTAGGTTTTGGCTCCGTATTCGAGAGCCTGGGCGAGCTTGCCGTACGAGATATTGCCGTTGGGGATGAAGATCAGGGGGGCAAGGCCACCGGCGCTGGCATAGGCAGCCATGGACGCGGAGGTGTTGCCGGTGGAGACGCAGGCGACTCGTTTCATGCCGAGGAGGCGTGCCTGGGAGGCGCCGCCGGTCATACCGTTGTCTTTGAACGAGCCGGTGGGATTAAAGCCCTGATGCTTGAATGTGATGTCCCTGAGGCCACCATAGGCGGCGGCTCGCGGGGCCGGGAGGAGGGGTGTGTTGCCTTCGCGCAGGGTGACGACGTGCTGCAGGTCGTCAAGGAAGGGGAAGAGTTCGCGATAGCGCCAGACGCCGCTTTGGTTGAGAGGCGCATTGTCCATGCGGCGTTCGCGCCAGAGGCGTTTCAGTGCGGGGGCGTCGAGAGCACTGAAGTCGTAGTCAGCTTCGAGCAGACCACCGCATTTGGGGCAGTTGTAGAGAACTTCGCGGATATCGAATTGCGCACGACAAGCGGGGTCGAAACAAACCAGGTGGGCATGCATGGGAACTTCAATTCTAGCGGGCGGCGCTTTGCGGGCGTACCTCAGCGAACTTCGCTCATGAGGCCCAGCAGGTTGCCTTCAGTGTCGCGGAGGAAGGCCATCCAGAGTTCGTGATCGGGCATTTTCGCTACGAGGTGGGGTTTGGATTCGAGGGTGATGCCTTTGGATTCCAGCTCAGCGGCCGTGGCGTGCAGGTCAGGAGTTTGGTAGTAGAGGATGGAGCTGTGAGTGGCTTCGGGCTTCTGTGCTGCGGTCAGCATCAGGCGGATGCCGCCCAAGTCGAAGAAGGCCATGCCGGAGACTTCGAAGAGGAGTTTTAGGTTCAGGGTGTCTCGGTAGAAGGCTGTGGCTCTGGGGAGGTCTTTGATCGTGATGGCGATTTGGCCCAGGGTGAGTGGTGGCATCAGGTTTTGACTCCGGGGACGGGGGCCGGATTGGCGATGATTCCGGCGGATTTCCACGCTAATATTAGCGCGCCTATGGCTGGGCTGTGTTGTGGCGGGGCGGCGTGGATGGCGGGGTCGGTTTGGATCAGAGTTTGGAAGTGGTTCAAGAGAAGAGTGCTGCCGAAGACTCCGCCGATCCAGGAGAGGTGGATGGGAGGGCTTTGATGGCCCCGTTCCGTTACGGTCACGGCTCTGTAGGATTCGGATTGCGGGTGGGGTCGAGTGGTGACGGGCTGGTCTGGGTCCGGGTCTTGCCAGAGTTGGTGCCGGACTGATTTGGCGAGGGCTGCGAGGCTTTGGGCTGCGTTCTGCAGGATGGCTTGCGCCGTGGGGTCGGATTGTTCGGCGATGGCGTTGACTACGCGAGACAGGGTTGCGACTTTCGCTCTGGGCCACCCGGTGGTGTAGAAGGCATGGAGCAACTGGTTTGCGTCGGTTGCTCCGGTGGCTTCGAGGAGAGCTGGTGTGAGGGCGGTTCTGGTGCCCCAGCCTTCGTGTTCGCGCAGGATCGCTCGCAGGGCCTGGCGCACGATATCGAAGCCACCGCCCTCGTCTCCGAAGATGTAGCCCCAGCCTCCGGCCCTTGCTGTTTCCCCAATGGCGTTTTCTCCGAATGCGATGGAACCGGTACCCGCCACGACGATGATGCCGGGCTGGCCGCCGGTGGCCCCTGCAAGCGCGATTCGTCCGTCGTGCGTCACTTCCAGGTGTTTGGCCTCGAAAAGTTCGTTCAGCAGGGCGGCTTTGTCATCGGGGCCTCCACTCATGCCGAGGCAGGCGGCTTCGAAGCGCGGGCGGGCGGGGTCGAGTCCGGCGCGGGTGGCAGCTTGTGAGAGGCACTCGCCCATGACCCGGAGGAATTTGGCTCGTCCTTCCGCGGCACCAACGTGATTGCAGGGGCCCGCCGATGCCCAGCCAACCACCTGGCCTGCACTGTTGCCGATGACGGCAGTCGTACTGGATTGGCCGCCATCGACACCGAGAAAGAATTCGCTCATTGCATCTGGTATAGCGCGTCTCCATCGCGGGCGGCGGCGAGGCGCAGGCCTAGGGGCTGGACCGTTTCGACGGCCCGGCGTCGGTTTAGCTAAAAGGCGAAGACGCGGCGTGCTGCTCTGCAGATATTTTCGGCAACCGCGAAGCGCACCCAGTCATTTTCCTTTGCCCAGCATACCTGCGGAGCTTCATCGGTGACGGAGATGTGTTCGGTGCCAGCGCGGAAGGCCCACAGGAGGTCGTGGTGCAGGTGGTAGGGCTCGGTGCCTTTGGCGGGGATGCCGTGGACGTCAATGCCGACGATGCCGTCGCCTATTGGCGCAACGAGCTGGACGAGCGTTTCCTCTTTGGCTTCGCGCGCTGCTGTATCGCGAAGGGTGGCGTCATCGTCTTCCACATGGCCGCCGGGGAGAAGCCAGAGGTTCAGGCGGTGGTGAAACATAAGCAGGATGGCCGCGTCAGAGGGGTGAAGGACGACAGCGGTGCAGGTGATGTGACCGGGCGTGAAGTGGTTCCGGGACAGGGGGGCGGTGGCGTGCTTCAGCAGGCTCCTGGTGAGCGATTGGCTTTTGGCGGAGAGGTCATCGCCTGCGGGCTCGAAGCGATCGATGTAGCCCTGGGCCGATTCCACAGAGATGGTCATTGTGCTGGGGTCTTGTCCAGTTGTTGTTTGGTGAAGCGGCGGTCGGGCTCAAGCTGGAGTGCTTTGGTGAAGGCTTCGCGGGCCTGTTTGTTCTGCTGCTGCTTCGCCAGCGCGATGCCCATCCAGAGGTAGGCGTCGGCGTTTTTGGGGTCCAGCGTGAGGGCGCGCTGGTAGTCTTTGATGGCGTTGTCGGGACCGCCGCCGAAGTTGCTGGGGAGGTAGTAGTAGCCGACGCCGTGGGCGACGTGGGCCATGGACGATTTGGGGTCCATCTGGATGGCTTTGTCGAGAGCTTCCTTGGCCTTTTTGCCGTACGAGAGTGCGCCGATTAGTGGATTGGCCGGGATGACTTGACCGCAGAGCATTCCGAGAACACGGTAGTAGTCGGCGATTCTGTTGTTGATTGAAATGGCGCGCTCGGCGTCGGCGACACCGGCCTGGGCGGCGCGCTGCGAGCCTCGTTTATCTTTCAACTCGTAGGCTACTTCGGCCGCGTAGGAGTAGGCTACGGCGGAGTTGTACCATTTGGTCGCGTCGGAGGATGCCTTTTCGGCTTCAGCGTGCAGTGCGGCGGCTCGAGCGTCGAGCGCAGCTCGGTCCTGCGCGTTGCGGAGCTTGTCCAGATCGCCTGTTGCGGCGATTGCGGAGATCGCCAGGACGAAGCTGAATAGCGCAAGTTGGAATGCTTTGGTGCTCACACTTCTATTACAGCGCAAGCGGGTGCCGGACGGGGTTCGGAGCCGTTTTGCTGGTCCCGCTCCCTTACGATCAAGGATCATTAAATTGAATAGGTTACCGAGTTGAGGCAGCACGCTAGAGTTCAGCGACGTTGCGTTGAACGGTGAGGAAGTATAGCCCGAGGGCACCGAGAAGAAAGCCACTGATAGCCAGGACGTGTGGTGCTCCGAACATGGGTACAAGCCATCCGACGGTGAGGCTGCCAATGGGCATGCCACCGCGGAACGCGACGTTGTAGACGCTCATCACTCGGCCGCGCATATCGTTCGGAGTGTTGAGCTGCACGAGGGAGCTGAACATGGCGAAGGCGCAGATGAGAACGGCGCCGGTGCAGAACAGGAGGATGCAACTGAGCGGCAGTGACGTGGAGAGTGCGAAACCAGACATGCCGGCCCCGAGAGCCACGAGCATGGAGAGGGCTATCCGACCTTTATTCGCTACATTGCCGAGAGCTGCCACGGTGACGGCACCGGTGATGGAGCCGAGGCCTGAAGATGCCAGGAACAGCGTGTAGGTGAGCGCGTCACGCTTGAAGATGTCTTTGGCGAAGACAGGCAGGAACGTGATCATCGGGATAGCCAGCGCCGTCATACAAAAGGCGATGGCGATGAGGGTTTCCATCGCGGTCTGACTGCGGATGAAGCCGAAGCCTTTTTTCATGCTTTGCATGATGGTTTCCGCCGTGGCCGGGGGCTTGAAATTTATGTTCAGGCGCAGCAGCGAAATAATGACAGCGACGAAGGACAAGGAGTTGAGGCCGAAACACCAGGCGGAGCCTACGTACTTCAACGCGAGTCCACCGATCACAGGGCCGATGATGCGCGCCAGGTTGAACTGGATGGAGTTCAGGGCGATTGCGTTGGGAAGGTCTTCCTTCTCGACGAGGCTGGGGACCAACGCGGAGTAGGCTGGTCCACCGAAGGCTTGTGCGGTACCGACAACGAACGAAGACACGAGGATATGCCAGACCTCAATCTTCTCGGTTGCAATGAGGACAGCGAGGGCGATGGCCGAACACATCTGGACAAGCTGCGAAATGATGAGCAGGTGCCGACGGTCCATGCGGTCTGAAAGAACGCCGCCGAACAGCGAAAACATGAAGATCGGGATATCGCCGAGGAAGGCGTCGATACCGAGCAGGAAGGGAGACTTGGTTATTTCGAGGACGAGCCAGTTTTGGGCAATCTCCTGCATCCAGGTACCGATGCTGGAAGTACAGGCACCGAACCAGAGCAGACGGAAATCGCGGTATTGAAAGGCCTTAAAGACTCGTCGAAGCACTCAGTGTCCGGATTTACGGCAGAGGCTTTTCGCGATGAATGAGGTGTAGGAGGTTGCCGTCAAGGTCATTGAAGAAGACGAGGCGGTTGCCCTGGGTTTCGAAAGGCTCGCCGACGAAGGTCACGCCTTTGGACTGCAGGTGGGCATAAGCCTTATCGAAATCATCGTTGGCGATGGCGAGATGGCGGATGCCTCCGTCTTTGTTATTCGCCGTGGTCTGCGGAGCGGCGAGGGGGCGCTCTGCGGGGATGATTTCCAGCATGGAGCCGTTGGCAGCCTTGACGAAGTAATTGCCCGCGTAGCTGAAGTTGATGTGGAATTCGAGGTGGTCGACGTACCACTGTGCCAGCTTGTGCGGGTCGGGGGAGGAGATCGCTGTGTGTTCTATGCCCTGAAACATAAGCCTCGATTGTATCGCGGGGTGTTACGCGGGGCTGAATTGTACAGCGAGCCGGTGGCGAAGGTGCCGTCACAAAAACTTTTCGATTTTTTTGGCAATGGATTCAGCTATTTAGAAAAATTCCTCGCAGAAGCTGTTTTTTGTGATTGATAACTTTCAACCAGGAAGGGCAGGGCGTAACGAGCGCCGAGCGGCCCTGTCACCGGGGTCGGAGCCCTTCGCGGAGGCGTTGTGGCGAAGTTGATGCGAAGGAGAAAAGGTTACAAGGCGGAAGTGGTCGAGAGGTGGATCAAGACGATCGATCGGTGCCTCGCCAGGTTTCGCGAGGAGTTGCCGAAGAGCGAACTGAAGCTCGCCGACTACATGCGGCTTACTGAACTGGAATCGATCGCCGCTACGGACGGCAAAGGGGAAGTGATTGTGCGATGGGTGGATTGCGAGGCGGAAGCGGAGGCGGAGGACGACCTATAAGGTATGCGCCTCTGCCGAGTCAGGAGAAGTTCCACCGGTCAGGGGCGAGGTTCAAGGGGTTCTCGGGACCGATCGGGTCGGGTAAGAGTCAGGCACTTTGTCAGGAAGCAATCCGGCTGAGTTACATCAATGCGGGGCGGACGGGGCTGGTTGGGGCGCCGACTTACCCGATGCTGCGAGATGCGACGGTCGCTTCGATGCTGGAAGTGCTGAACGAGAACGAGATCGCTTACGACCATCTGAAGGCCGAGAACATTCTGGTGATGCACGACACGGGGTCGCGCATTTTGCTGCGGGCGGTGGATGAGTTCGAGAGGCTGCGCGGGACGAATCTGGCGTGGTTCGGGCTGGACGAGTTGAGCTATGCGCCTGAGGGTGCGTGGCTGCGGCTGGAAGGCAGGCTGCGAGATCCGAAGGCGGAGCAACTGACTGGTTTTGCCGTCTGGACGCCGAAGGGGTTCGACTGGGTTTACAGGAAGTTCATCGAACAGCAGAAGTCCGGGTATGACGTGATCCTTGCCCAGCCGTACGAGAACCGTTTCCTGCTCGAGAAGGTGCCGGACTTCTACGATCGCCTGAAGGACAGCTATGACGAGACGTTCTTTCGCCAGGAAGTGCTGGGCGATTACCTGAACGCTGGCGGGTCGCTGGTTTATGGCGCGTTTGCGCGAGGTGTGAACGTCAGGCCGGCGGTGTTCGATCCGAAGCTGCCTTTGTGCTGGGCGGTGGATTTCAATGTAGACCCGATGTCGTCGGTAGTGGCTCAGTTGTGGCGGGGCGAGGTTCGGGTGTTGGACGAGATCGTACTGCACCGGGCCACGACGGAACAGGCTTGTCTTGAGATCGAACGGCGCTGGGGCATGCCGCAGGCGGGGATTGTGGTTTACGGCGATGCTTCGGGGGCTGCGATGCAGACGACGGGGCTTTCCGACTACCAGGTGATCCGCGATTTCTTTACGCGTAAGGCGGCCCGAGTGACTTATAAAGTGCCGCGGTCGAATCCGGCGGTTCGGGACCGGATCAATGCGATGAACGCGCGACTGAAGAGTGCGCGCGGGGAGTCGATGTTGTTCGTAGACGCGAAGTGCCGTGAGCTGATTGCGGATTTCGAGCAGGTGACGTATCGGGAGAACACGATGGAGATCGACAAGAACAAAGACCGGCGGCGGACTCACTTGTCGGATGCGCTGGGGTACCTGATCTGTGAAGAAGGGAGCCGTCCGCCGGTAGGAGATCGCGGGGTGCGCCTGTTGTGAGCAGAGAGAACGAAGCCGTGAGGAAGAGAGAATGAACGACTCATATATCAAGCAGGAACATCCGGACTACTCAGCGAACGCTCATATGTGGCGGCGCTATCGCGACCTGTATGCGGGTGGCGAGAAGTTCCGTCAGAACGCGGCGGAGTATCTGGTGGCCCGTCAGAGGGAGCCGCACGATGTCTATCATGAGCGCCTGAACAGGGTGTTCTACGAGAACTACATTGGGTCGATCATCGACTGGTATACAGCGACGCTGGTACGCAAAGAGCCGGTTGTGGAGTTCCTGGGGGCGAGCGAGCCGGCGAAGTCGTTCTTCAATCAGTTCATGCATGACTGCGATCTGCGCGGCACCAATGTGACTCAGTTCTTCCGTGAGCAGCTGACTGAGCTGCTGGTGTCGGGGAAATCGTGGTACGTGGTGGATTTTCCGCAGCATGGAGGACCGGCGCTGACGCGGGCCGAAGAAGATGCGTTGGGCCGGAGCCGCGCGTTTCTGACGGCGTATTCAGCGGATGAAGTCATCAACTGGAGCCGCGATCAGAAGGGCGAGTTGGAGTGGGCTGTGATCCGGACTACCTGCCTGAAGCAGGATTCGGTGCAGACCCTCGGCTGGGTGAGAGAGCGCCGCTGGATCTACTACGACCGGGAGCGGTACGAGATCCACGTGGAAGTGGAGGGCGAGAAGAGCAAGGAGATCCGGCTGGTTGCGGAAGGCCAGCACGGCTTTGCGGCGATTCACAAAGTTCCGCTGTTCGAGATGAAGATCAGCCCGGGTCTGTGGCTGATGAACAAAGTCGCGCTGCTGCAACTGGAGCACTTCAATAAGTCGAACGCACTCGGGTGGGCACTGACCATGGGCCTGTTTGCGATGCCGGTGATTTATTCGGATCGCGAGTTCCAGCAGACGATGGGCGAGAGCTACTACGTGCAGCTTGGCAAGGAAGACCGGTTTGGCTGGACGGAGCCGGAAGGCAAGGTCTTCCAGATTGCGTCGGACAACCTCGAGCGGCTGAAGGACGAGATCTACCGTGTTTCGTATCTGATGCAGCAGGCAGGCGGGGGCGGCGCGCACCAGTCGGGCCTGAGCAAGCAGTGGGATTTCAGCGTAACGGCGGAGATTCTGCGGGCCTACGGAGATCTGATCAAGGACTCTTTGCGGAGCGTGCTGATGGCCATTGCTGAGGCGCGACAGGACGAGTGCGAGATCGACGTTTCAGGGCTGGACGAGTTCGATATCGCCGACTTCACAACTGAAGTGAGCGGCGCGCAGGCTCTGCTGGGCCTGGGCATCGATTCGCCGACGCTGAAACGGCAGGTACAGAAGCGCGTGGCGCTGAAGTACCTCTGCGACGCACGGCAGGACATTAAGAACCGCATCGTCGACGAGATCGATGCGAATCCCAACCAATAAAGGCGAACAGAATGGACGAGCCAAACAACGTGCAGACGATCGTGCAGCAGGCGATCGACGAATACATGCGGCAGGACAGCGCGCGACGTGAGCCTGCCTACAAGGCTGAGCTCCACGAGGAGAAGCGGCGCCGCGAGCAGATGGAGAAGCGAATCAACGAGCTGGTGGAGGAGAACCGCCGCAGCCGCGCGCAGGCCGAAGAAGCACAGCGTTCCAGCGCCATCCGTAACGAACTGCAGAAGCTGGGTGTCACTAAGGTGGACCTGGCGTACAAGGTGGTGCAGGACGGCATCATTCGGTCCGCCGATGGCCGGCTCGTTGCGCGCGGCGAGAGCGGTGAGCAGGCTGTCAGCGAGTATCTCAACGAATTCGTGCAAAGCAATCCTGAATTTTTGCCCGCGCGGATCCCGGGAGGGACCGGGATGACGGGCGCGCACAAAGCGCCCGCGCAGGGCGGCTCTGGGGGGATTGATCTGGATAAGATCAGTCCCTCAATGAGCAAAGAAGAACTGGAGCGCGTGCGGCAGGAGATCCTTCGGGTCGCTTCGCAGTCGCTTCGGGGAGCGTAGATGCGGACCCGCCGGCCGGCGCTATGACCGGCGGCGGGAAAGAGTCTGCGAGCAGGATCGGTGTTCGGTGGAAGGGGAGCGGAAACGCTCCCCTTTTCCATTGGGCCCAACAATTCGGAACAACGAAGAAGAAAAGGACAAATCAAATGCCAGCAATTACGTCAGCAAACTTGGCCAACGCCATCGTGAAGCTTGTAGCAGCGGACGCTCTTCCCGCGCTCGTAGGGAACCTTGTCATGGGGAACCTTGTGAACCGCGATTATGAGCCTTCTCTGGCACAGGCGGGTGACTCGGTGAACATCCCGATCGCCCCGCAGCTTGTGGCGAACAATCTCGCCGAGGGCGGCACGGTTTCTCCGCAGAACCCCAGCATGGGCAACGCGACAATCGTGCTCAACACGCACGCCGAAGCCACCTTCCAGATTCCCGACATCACCAAGGTTCTTGCGGTGCCGGATCTGCTGAAGGTTTACATGCAGCCCGCAGTGATCGCCATTGCGGAGAAGATCGAGAGCGACCTTCTGAACCTGTATGCCGGCTTCACTGCGAACAGCCCCCTTGGGACGGCCGGAACGCCCATCACCGAGGCGCTGCTCGACTCGGCGGAGACTTCGCTTTTCCAGGCGAAGGTGCCCTCCAGTCAGCCGAAGTTCCTTGTTGTGGACAGCGCGACGTACTCGCAGATGCGGCAGATCCCGCGCTTCAGCGAGTTCCACACGGCGGGCGACGCTGGTCTGCGGACGCTGATCGACGGCAGCATCGGCAAGATCAAGGACTTCTTTGTCTTCCGGTCACAGTATGTGCCGAAGACGGGCAGTTCTCCGGTGGCCACGCACAATCTGGCCTTCTCGAAGGATGCCATTGCTCTCGTGATTCGCCGGCTGCCGCAGCCGCTGCCGGGGACCGGCGCCATCGCTGAATACGCCGAGCTCGGCAATTTCGGCATGCGCGTCACGATGAGCTACCAGCCGAACACGCTGTCTCAGCAGTTCACTGTTGACGTGCTCTATGGCTGTGCGGTTCTGCGCAACGGCCACGCCGTTCAGCTCAACAGCTAAGCACGTTTGACGGAGCCGTCCATTCAGCCGGATGGCCGGCTCCGCCGTTTCCCCAACAATTTTTGACGCAACTCGAGGAGCTTATGGATCTCAAGACGTACTACAGCAACATCCGCGCGGTGGAAGCCACGCTTGAAGGCGAGCACATCATCGTGATCAGCCTGGCTACTTCGGAAGGCGGCAAGGCCGGGGTGGCCGCGGAAGTGCCGCGCTACGTGGCGGCCAAGATGATCAACGATCTGCGCGCGAGAGCCGCCACGAGCGAGGAGACGGAAAGGTTCTACCTTGAATCGGAAGACCGTCGCCTGCGTATCGAGCAGGATGAAGAGGCCCGGCGCATGCGCGTCATGGTCATCCCTGCTTCCGATTTGCGCAAGAGCAAAGACCGGAGCTAAGCGATGGCCCTCTTTGAAGACGGACCCGCTTGCGCTGCGGGCGACCTGGCGCGCATCGACGCCGGGCTGCTGGATACCGCGGCAGCGTACGGCATCGATGTGACCGCCAAGCTGGCGCTGGCTCATGAGGCGCTTGCTTCCGACCTCCAGCTGTGGCTGGATCGGGCGGGCGGCCAACGAATCGGGCACGTGGTCGTAACCGACAGCATTCGCCAGTGGGAAACCATGCAGGCTCTGGCATTGGTCTACCGAGATGCCTACTTTGCCGACCTGGGAGAACGATATCGCGTTCGCTGGGACGAGTACTCGCGCCTTTGCCGGAGTGCTTACGAGCAGTTCATAACTGCGGGTCTGGCGCTGGTTCACAATCCGGTTCGGAAGGCAGCGCCGCCGCTTCTGAGCATCGTGTCGGGACCGCAGACGGGCGGGTCATTTTATGCGTCGGTTGCGTGGGTGAACGCCGAGGGGCAGCAGGGCGAGGCTTCCGAAGCCTCGTCTCTAGCCGTTCCCGATGGGCGGATCATGACGGTCTCCGCGGTCGCGAAGCCGGTAAACGCGATTGGCTTCAACGTGTTCGCCGGGACTTCTCTGGGCTTGCTGACGCAGCGAAACCAGGTTCCTCTCCCTGCGAGTGCAAGCTTTCTTTTCATTCCGGGCAGTTCGGCTGATGGTCCACTGGCGGGCTCGGGCCAAAAGCCGGATTTCACTCGTTCGCTGCGTCGAACATTACCGAGAGGATGAACCAATGGCAGGAATCACGGGACAGATCACCAGCACCACTCTGAGAAAACTGCAGGCGCAGGACGATGGCGTGACTGCCCGTGTTGCCGCAATCGTCAGCTCCGATGCCGGTCTGGCAACAGTCGGTATAAGAAGCATTGCCGCACACAACATCAGCATTGACGTGAGCGAGAAGACGGGCCACGCGCAGTACCCTGCCCTGCTTGTTTATTGCGACAAGCTCTCGAATTCGCTGAAGGAAAAGTTCCGGCGGTTCTCCGGCAGAGCGCATCTGGTTGTGGAGGTGAGGCACTCACAGGACAAGCTGGAAGCGCTGGAAGCGCATACGCAAGTCTATGTGGATGCGGTCTGCGCTCTGCTGGACGATTCCCGGGGCGACTGGGGCTCAGGCTCCTTCTATCCGGGCGGCTATGACGTCAGCTACGAGCCGGTGGTGCGAGGCGGCAGGAATCTGCTGCAGAAAGCGAAAGTCAGTTTCGACGTGGAGGTCAGTAAGTAAAAAATATGGCATATATTTCATCAAACGCGAACCGTTGGTACTGTGCACGGGAGTCCAGCTACGGGCAGATTCCCGCAATTACTTCTGACCACCGAATCCCTGCCGTGAGTCTTTCGATCCAGCAACAGCGGGAGAAGAGTCAGCGGCGGGATAAAACCGGAAGCCGCACGTGGACAGGCGCGCCGGCGGGCATGCGCCGCTTCACGTCATTTGGCCTCACCTCTTACATGCGCGATTGGGCCGACCCCGCCGTACTGCCACCGCAAGGTCCTCTGTTCGAAGCGGCACTGGGCAGCGACGGCTTGATCTGGCCCGGCGCGACGATTAACATCGGCACCGACGAGGGCTCGCTGCGCTTCACTGCGGCGCACGGGCTGACACCCGGCCAGGCAGTGGCTTCCGGTGGAGAGATTCGATTCGTCTCGGCCGTCGTCGACGATGCGACTGTGATCCTGAATGCACCGTTCTCCGTCACGCCGCCAATCGGCGTTCCGCTGGGCCCGACCGCAACGTACACACCGGGCACGGAGCTCCCCAGCGTCAGCCTGTTCGATTATTGGGACCCCGCTTCCGCGGTGCAGCGCGTCCTTCACGGAGCCGCCGTGGACCGCATGCAGGTAAAGCTCAATGGGGATTTCCATGAGTTCGAGTTTCGCGGCATTGGACAGGATCTGATCGACAGCACCTCTTACGAAGACGGCCAGGGCGGACTATCCGCGTTTCCGTCAGAGCCCGCGCCTGGCCAGCACACCTATTCGCCAGTGCCCGGCAACCTCGGTCAGGTGTGGCTGGGCGTTCTGCCTACGAGAATTCACACGATCTCGGCGGCGACGATCGAGGTCCGCAACAACGTTGAGACGCGGCACCATGAGTACGGGTCGATTCTGCCCCGCGCCATCACACCGGGCAATCGCGAGGTCAGCGTCAGTCTTGAACTGTTCGGCCAGGATGACGAAGTGACGACTGCGCTCTATCAGGCAGCCCGGCAACACTCGCCGGTCAGCATGATGTTCCAGTTGGGTCACAGTGCCGGGCAGTTGTTCGGACTCCACATGAAGAGCCTCGTGCCCGATGTGCCAGAGTTCGACGACGGTGAGAAGCGCCTGCGCTGGAAGTTCCGCGAAACGCGTGCCCAGGGTACCTCGGACGACGAGATTATCGTCGCCTTCGGATAAGCGATGACCGAGCAAACAGGACCTCAGGAGTGGCTCAGCAAGACGGTCGTGAGATCGACGGCGTGGCCCGGTGTGGAGATTGTGGTGGCGAAGATTACCTTTGGGCGCCGCCTCGAACTCATGCGCCGCATACGCGATCTCGCAGCGAAGGCAGAGTTTCTGGAGGCTGGCACCGGCGGCAAAGACCGCATGGACGCCAGCCTCCTGGGGGCGGAGATCGACCGTCTCTATGTGGAGTGGGGTGTGGAGGAAATCAGGGGGATCAGCTTCGACGGAAAGGCTGCGGATGCGGCGGGACTGATCGAGGCTGGCCCCGAAGACCTCTTCCGCGAGGCTCTGGCCGCGGTGAAAGCCGATTCGGGGCTCAACGAGAACGAAAGAAAAAACTGATCGTCGCTTTCCATTTTCACGTGGCTCCGCAGAACGCGGGGGGCCGTGCCGGGTGGGATTGCGGTAGTTGCAGACGGCATGGTCTGGACGTGAAGCGCCGCTGCGGGTTTCTGCCCGAAGCGCGCAGGGGCGAGTCACGAATCGTTTGGGGCCGGGGGCCGGTTCATGTGGACGAGTGCCCGAAATCCTTCATCTCAGGGGCGAGTCTCTCGCTGCTGGATGAGTTCTTTGTGAACCGTGCTCTGGGAATTCTGGCGTCGTCGGAGATGGCGGCGCGAAGCGTGGACGCTTTTCTGATTCTGCGCGAACAGGTAGAGGGGGAGGAACGGAATGGCACAACGGATCGAAGAAGCGTTTAAGTCTGTCGCGCCGAAGGGGCGCAGTGGTCAGGTGCCCGGCGGAAGCATCGATGCGGCGGTGGGAGGCTCGACTCTTTCGCCGGCTCTTGCGGAAGCTGCCGGCGAGATTGCCAAACTGCGAGAGGTGTATCAGCGGCAGGCTGACCTCATTGCGGCGAATACGCAGGCGCTGGCACAGTCTGGCGGCGGCTCTGGGTCGTCAGTAGCTGGGAAGGTGGCAAGCACTGCGTCGCAGGCACTCAGCGGCGGACTCGGGCTTCTGTCGCCAGTGATACCCGGACTACTCGGGTTGTTCAGCCATCACGCATCCACCCCGGCGCCTTTGCCCGTTTACACTCCGCCGACGCCGGTCTCTATTGACGCTACACTGCGATCGGCTCCGGCGTCGCAGCCTGCATCGCCGGTGTCTGCTGCTCCGGCCGCACCGGCACAACAGCCGGCGTGGGCGCCTCAGATCACCGTCAACGTCAGCGCGATGGACAGCCGTTCCTTCATGGACCGCAGTTCCGACATCGCCAGCGCGGTGCGTGAAGCCATGCTCAACAATCACCCCATTAATGGCGTGATTTCGGACCTCTGATATGCCAGCCTTCCCTGCCCTCAAGACGGGCGCTGTCAGCCAGTATCCAGCCACTGTGAAGATCTGCTTCGGACCCAGTGACGCTGTGAACTTCCTCGACGGGTCGTCGCAGCGGTACTCCACTGGGCCGAAACCTTTGCGCCAGTGGATCGTGCGTTTCGAGCAGCTCGACGCCCGGGAAGAAGCGGCGCTTGTCGAGTTCCTGCAGAAGTACCATCAGGTCGCATTCACCTTCCTGGATCCGTTCACGGGGGAGACGATATCTCGCTGTGGCTTGCGCGGTTCCGAATTTATCCATGCCGTAACCGGTGAACTGAACAGGGCCGCTTCGGCCGTGATTGAGGAGTTGCGATGATCTGGTTTCCTCAGCTCGACAATGGCTGCCTCGTGCAGTTGCCGCTGCAGCGCCGCTTTGTGTGGCGTGCGTTGACGAATCAACTGGAGAACGGTGAGCGCATCTCGCTGCCCGACCCGGGTACAGGGCGCGTCGAATGGAAGCTTGCCTATCGCGAACTGTCGGGCAGCGAAGCAGGCAACCTCGACGCGTTCTTCCGGAATGCGCGGGGTGCCTTCGGAACCTTCGCGTTTGCGGACCCTTCCGCGAATCTTCTCGGTTGGAGCGAAGACTTGCTACGCCCTGACTGGGAGCGCGGCTTACTGGCTGCCACTAGTGGACGCGCGGGTCCGGACGGTGCTTCCACAGCAGTGATGCTTCGGAACCCTGTTGACGCCACACAAGCGCTCGCCCAGTCGATCGCGCTTCCGGGCAGCTACACCACGTGCTTCAGCGTGTGGCTGCGTTCCGACAACCCAGCCGAGGTCACGCTGCGTCACGGCAGTGCGGCTCAGCTTGTGACGACGACTACCGCCTGGCGCCGCTTCTTCATCGCGGGTCCGCTACCCGGAGAAGATAATGCGCCGTACAGCATCGAACTGCTGCCGGGTCAGGCTGCGGAGGTTTGGGGATTGCAGGTGGAAGCCGGCGCCTGGCCTTCGCAGTACTGTCCAACGAAAGCTGCCTCGGGCCTCTACGAGCGCACCAGCTTCGCCGCTGATGAACTGGC
>JAOAPO010000083.1 GCA_025462945.1 Bryobacterales bacterium | reverse complement strand
CGAATCGAAAAGTTTTTTTCAAGCAACTCCTGATACGCGGTTTCGCTGCTGGAGGGGTCGAGGAAGCAGGGACTCAAAACGAAAGCCCGCAGATCCTTGATCTGCGGGCCTCTCTGATTACGTGGCGGTGGAACAGGTCGAAACCATGCAGTATTCAGCCAAAGGTGACACCAGCGGTCAGCGTCGACGCCGGAACCCGGCACCTACGCCATGCTTGGTAGCCTGGGGCTGACCGCAGTCATTCACAGGTCAAGGACTTGAAAACTGCGGTGGTTGCCGCGCTGACGGAGAAAGCCGAAGCACTCCAGGCAACGCAGCAAGAAACTAAGATCCAATTAGCCAGAGCCGCTTAGTTGGAAGGGCACATTTGCCTTGAACACAAGGGGGCGGGAGCTACGGCAATAAGTTGAGGCACGAAGACACTGAGGAACAGACGGGCACCCCCTTCCCTGTGAGCGTAGCGAACGAGGTAGGGAAGGGGGCGGGGGGTTAGGTCGCCCGGTTAAGCGACAACACCTGCCCGGAGGGATTTAGAATCCATCAAAGGCAGATGAGGAACTCCACCAGAAAACACCAGCATTGAAAAAACTTTCCGTCTCTTCTCGGAATCCCTTGACATACTATCGCTAGTATGATACTATCACACCGTCTCCACATGTAGGCAGGCAGTGCTTCAAAAACCCGTACATATAGTGTTCCCCAATGTACAAGTAGCTGCTTCCTTTCATTGTCTTCCCTGTCGGACAGGGAATGGTCGCTCCAGGAATTCTGAGAGACCGGCATGAGGAGGCGGAAGCGGAGTCGGCGTTTAGATCATGAAGTGTCCGTTCTGTGGTCTTCAGAATAGAGATCATGTCCTCGAAACCCGCACTCTCAATGACGGGGTCGCGATCAAGCGACGTCGTGAATGCGAGGCGTGCGGCCGCCGCTTTACGACTCTGGAAGAGATCGAAGAGCTTCAGCTCTTCGTCGTCAAGAGCGATAACCGCCGCGTTCCGTTCGATCGCAACAAGATCGTACACGGAATGCAGTTGGCCTGTACGGGGCGAGACATCAGTGTCGAAGCCCTGGAAGAGGCCGCGCAAGACATCGAACGCATGCTCTACAATCGCCTCGAAAAAGAGGTTCCCTCCCGGGAAATCGGCGAGATGGTCATGGACCGACTCAAATCGCTCGATCAGGTGGCTTATGTACGCTTTGCGTCCGTCTATCGGCAGTTCGAAGACGCGACGCAGTTCAAAGAGATCGTCAATCTGCTTCGCCGTCGCAGCACCCGAAAGAGTTAGTCACGCTTATGTCCGAACCCCACATCGCCCGAACGCCCCCGCAACCGCTGGAGGCAATGTTGTTCGATCTCGATGGAACGGTCGCGGACACTCACGGCCTCATCAGGGAGTGCTACGACTATGCGATCCGTACCCACCTGGGCCAACCGGCCCCAATGGAAGTCTGGCAAGAACGTGTCGGCCTACCGCTCGACACCGTCCTGCTTGCGGCCTGCGCGCACTACGATGCGCCCTGTCCCCCGGAAACATTGGGGGCCCTCAAAGCCACTTACCGGGCGCATATGCGAACGCAACGCGATCACGTTGCGGCGTTTCCCGGCGTACACGCGACGCTGGCGGAACTCCGGAAGCGCGGGATCCGTCTGGCTATAGTCACTACCAAATATCGCGAGATGGCGCTCCATCATCTGGACACCGCCGGACTGGCGGAGTTTTTCGAAACAGTCGTAGCCGGCGACGACTGTGCACATATGAAACCGCACCCGGAGCCGTTTCAGAAGGCGCTGGCAGCGCTGAACATCCGTCCGTATCATGCCGCGATGGTCGGTGACAGCCAGTACGACATTCTGGGCGCGCACAACGCAGGCGTCTATGCCGTCGCCGCCTGCTGGGGCACCGACAGCCGCGACGATCTGCTCGCCGCACTGCCCGACACGATTGCGGAGAAGCCCGAGGAAC
The DNA here is from genome assembly GCA_025462945.1 of Bryobacterales bacterium. GTDB lineage: Bacteria > Acidobacteriota > Terriglobia > Bryobacterales > Bryobacteraceae > BOG-234. The sequence goes on along the minus strand of JAOAPO010000083.1, from coordinate 3,305 downwards.
TGCTCGGCCTGATCCCACCACAGATTTAATTCGATTTAAAGCGATTTGCGGACTGCCCGAACGACGAATACCGGCAGAGTTCCCCGCCCCCTTATCACTATTCGTCACGTCGCAGGAGGAGTGAAGAGTTGAAAGAAGAGCAGGCGGTCCACCAGACCGATATCGATTCCGTCATTCGTCAGGACGATTTGGAGACATCCCCCTCCAACGTCGCGGTCGTCAATGGCCACGTGAACGGCAATGGCAAATCCAATGGTAAAGTGAAAGTGGCGGCGAACGGCAATGGCACGCATAAGAGCGCCCGCCCGGCCGGCGCCCCTGGCCTGACGATCGAGCGCCGCTTCACCACGGCGGGCGTCGATGTCTACAGCACCGTCGAATGGGAGATGCGCGACGCGGTCATCACCAACGAACGCGGCGAAAAAGTGTTCGAGCAGACGAATGTCGAAATCCCCTCCACCTGGACGCAGCTCGCCACCAACGTCGTCGTCTCCAAATATTTCCGCGGCCATATCGGCACCCCGCAGCGTGAGCGCAGCGTGCGCCAACTGATCGGGCGCGTCGCCGACACGATGGCCGACTGGGGCCGCGGCATGGACTACTTCGCGACCGAAACGGATGCCCAGGCCTTCCAGGACGAACTGACCCATATCCTGCTCCACCAGAAAGCCGCCTTCAACTCTCCGGTCTGGTTTAACGTCGGCCTGCCCGACCAGCCCCGTCCGCAGGGCTCCGCCTGCTTCATCAACAGCGTCGAAGACACCATGGAGTCGATCCTGACCCTGGCGAAGACCGAAGGCATGCTCTTCAAATACGGCAGCGGCACCGGCACCAACCTCTCCACCCTGCGCGGCTCCCATGAGAAGCTCCAGGGCGGCGGCACCGCCAGCGGCCCGCTCTCCTTTATGCGCGGCTTCGACCAGTTCGCCGGCGCGATCAAGAGCGGCGGCAAGACCCGGCGCGCAGCCAAGATGGTGATGCTCGATGTGGATCACCCGGATATCGCCGACTTCATCCAGAGCAAAGCGAAAGAAGAGAAGAAAGCGTGGGCGCTGATCGATGCCGGCTACAGCGGCGCGTTCAACGTCAGCGGCGGCGCCTACGACAGCGTCAACTTCCAGAACGCCAACCACTCCGTGCGCGTCTCCGACGAGTTCATGGAAACCTATGAGCGCGGCGGCGAGTGGAACACCCGCTATGTGACCAGTAAGAAGGTCGCCGGAACCTACAAAGCGGCGGAGATCATGGACATGATCGGGGACAGCGCCTGGATCTGCGGCGACCCCGGCATGCAGTACGACACCACCATCAACAAGTGGCACACCTGCAAGAACACCGACCGCATCTACGCCAGCAACCCCTGCTCGGAGTATATGTTCCTCAATGACAGCGCCTGCAACCTCGCCTCGCTGAACCTGATGAAGTTCCGCAAAGAGGACAAAGAGTTCGATGTCGAGGCGTTCAAGCACGCCTGCCGCATCGTGCTGACCGCGCAGGAGATCATCGTCGATAACGCCTCCTACCCGACGCCCCGGATCGCGGAGAACTCCCACGACTACCGCCCGCTCGGCCTCGGCTACGCCAACCTGGGCGCGCTGCTGATGTCGCGTGGCCTGGCCTACGACAGCGATGAGGGCCGCGCACTGGCCGGAGCCATCACCTCCGTCATGACGGGCGAAGCGTACAACCAGTCGAGCGTCATCGCACGGGATCACGGCTGGACGTTCCCCGGCTACGCGAAGAACCGCGAGCCGTTCCTGGAAGTCATGCGGATGCACCGCGCCGCCGTCGAGGATATCGACAGCACCTTCGTACCACGCGAACTGCTGGACGCCGCCCGCGGATGCTGGGACGACGCCATCGCGAAGGGTACCGAGCACGGCTACCGCAACGCGCAGGCCACGGTTCTCGCCCCGACCGGCACCATCGGCTTCCTGATGGACTGCGACACGACGGGCATCGAGCCGGACATCGCCATCGTCAAGTACAAGAGCCTCGTCGGCGGCGGTATGATGAAGATCGTCAACAACACCGTGCCCGAAGCGCTGGAGCGCCTCGGCTACACCGCGACGCAGTGCACGGAGATCCTGGCCTATATCGACAAGCACGACACGGTCGAGGGCGCGCCGCACCTGCTCGACACGCATCTCTCGGTCTTCGACTGCGCCTTCAAGCCCGGCAACGGCGTGCGCTCGATCCACTACAAGGGCCACATCCGTATGATGGCGGCTGCCCAGCCATTCCTCTCCGGAGCCATCTCCAAAACGGTCAACATGCCGACCGAGGCGACCGCCGAAGAGATCGTCAACACCTATGTCGAGGGCTGGAAACTCGGCCTGAAGGCGATCGCGATCTACCGCGACGGCTCCAAGCGCACCCAGCCGCTGATGACCAGGAAGGCGGACGAAGTCGAGGAAGAGGTTCTCGCGATCACGGCGCCCACCATCGTCACCGTCAACAAGCCGATGCGCCGCAAACTGCCGGATGAGCGCGCCAGTATCACCCACAAGTTCAGCATCGCAGGCCATGAGGGCTATATCACGGTCGGCATGTACGAGGACGGCACACCGGGCGAGATCTTCCTGACGATGAGTAAAGAGGGCTCCACTATCTCGGGCCTGATGGACTCCTTCGCGACCGCGATCTCCCTGGCGCTCCAGTACGGAGTACCGCTGCCGACCCTGGTGGACAAGTTCGCCCACGCGCGCTTCGAACCGTCCGGCATCACCAACAACGAGAATATCCGGTTCGCCAAGTCGATCATGGACTATATCTTCCGCTGGCTGGGCAGCAAGTTCCTGAATCGCACTCCGGAGGCGACACAACCCTCTCTCGCGAATGGCCACGGCGAGGAGACCGTTGCGGTCGCCGAAGCCGTCGATCGCCCGCATCTGACCCTGACCGCGACCGCTCCGACGCTCACGCTCGCCGAGCATGAGAAGGAGACCTTCCAGAACCAGGCCGATGCGCCGATCTGTACCGAGTGCGGCAGCCTGATGGTGCGCAACGGCGCCTGCTTCAAGTGCCTCAACTGCGGCTCGGTCTTCGGCTGCTCGTAGAAAGTATACGAAGTTCGGTGGACCAGCACGAACATGCTTCCAGGGAGCAACGCCTTTGTGCCCGCTGCAGCGGGCCTTCAGCCGAAGGCTCCTAGCGCAGGGCTTTAGCCCGGCGGCTCCGCGTTCGGTGGGACGGCGGATCGGAGCCCGAAGTCCCACCCTACCCTGCCGTCCCGCTGTTATTACAGCAGCGGGGCGGCTTTCCATAATCGTTCAAAAAGGGATATAATAGAGAGAGAAGAACCA
>JAOAPO010000080.1 GCA_025462945.1 Bryobacterales bacterium | reverse complement strand
CTCCATGTCGTTGCCGGCGACATGCAGAAGAACGTTCAGAGACGTGGCAAGTGGGGGGGGCAGTTTCGGAAGTGCGGCGCTGACTTCCGCGGGTGTCATGGGGGGAGGTTCGCCCGGTTTGGTGAGGCCGTCCAGCAGGGCGAGCACGAAGGTGCGCGAGGGGATGTAGGAAGGCTTTCGGCTGGCACCCTGGCTGATGCATGCGATGAGCGGGTGCGCGTAAACGGTCTTCGCGAACTGCTCGTCGCCAACAAGCCGGATGACGCCTCGCCACAGCGTGTTCGACCGGCGCTTCAGCCAGGCCGCGACCAGTTCATTCAGCGCCGTAACCACGAGGCTGAGCATCAGGAAAATAAAAACCAGGCCTACCGCCACATCGAGTATTTCGCTGTTGAACATTCTGCGCCTTTATTTGGAGAGAGCTTTCACGGTGATCCAGTGGCGCTTACCGCTGGAAGAGAGTTTTGCCTGCCGAACACGAAGGGAATCGCCGTCGGTGAGAATGGCGATGTCGTCACCGTCCGCATCGTTCATGGTGTCGAGATGCTGGGCCTCGTCGCCATCGTCGGTACGCACGATCAGCGCACCGGGTCTCTCTTTCTTGTAGCGGTCAACCACGCTTTGGTCTGGGAGGAAGGTTCCGCTGAAGGCTTTACGACCGGATTCGATCACCACAACGTCGGGCTGGACGGCACGTATCAGGTCGAGTGTGGAACTTGTTTCGCTCCCGTGGTGACCGACTTTCAGCACGGTGGCACGGAGCTTCGCGGCTGGCACCTGGCTCAGCAGCGCCTTCTCTCCTGTTCCGCTTTTGTCCGCTGCTGCCGCCCGGTCTTTGCCCTCCAGGTCCCCCATAAACAGGAACGAGAATGCCTTATACTCCAACCTGATCACCGTAGATGCGTTGTTCACGCGGGAATTGCCTGAGCCGAGGCCCGCTTTGTCACTGTCGCTGAGAAGGATACTGAGGTGCAGGTCGGCGCAGTCTGTGAACTGAAATCCGGGCTGTTTTCGCAGTTCCACCAGCGTGCTGCTCTTATTGCCGACTTTCTCCGCTTTCGCCTCCCTGAGGAATGCCTGGTATTTCACTCCCGCCGTGGGGAAGCCGGAATCGACGATCGTGGCTACCTGGTATCTCCTCAGAACATCGAGCAGACCGGGATAGTGGTCGTCGTGAGGGTGTGTGACCACCATGTAGTCGATGACTGAGCCCTGCTCCAGTTTGTAGGTTTCGAGGTACGTGATAAGTCGGTTGTTCGGACCTGTGTTCGGACCGCCGTCGATGAGGATGTTGAGGCCCGCAGGCGTACATTCACCGGCTGGACCCTGAATCCAGATGGCATCGCCCTGACCCACATCAATGAAGTGAACGCGAAGCAGATCGTCGCCGATGGCTGCGGAAGCGGCCGGAGCGATTGCGCTATATGCGAGAAGAAGAACGGTGCGGAACCGCATACGGAGAGTATAGTGCCGTTTCGAGGAAGCACCATCCGTTTTGTCAGCTCACCAGAATGCCGCTCAGAGTGACACCGGACACCTGAACTTCGAAGCGCTCCGCCGCGTGGTTATCGCCCAACTGCTTCGCGGCACGGTCACTGATGCTGATGTAGTCGGCACGGCCGACATCTTCCGACAATTTGGACGCAATATTTACGGGGTCGCCGGTGATGCCGCTCGGTCCTTTCGGATTACTGAACAACAACATGGGGCCCGCGTCTATGCCGACGCGCACCTGAACGCCGTTTTCGGCAAGCTGGGCCTTCACGGCCCTCGCGTAGCCGACGGCCTCCGAGGTTGTGGCGAAGGTGAGAATTGCAAGACCTCCGGCCGAACTGGCAATGTTCTCGACCTGGGGCGCGGTTTCCTTCACTACTGTTTCCATGAGGGCGTTAATGACAAGGTCATCGAGCAACCCACCCAGTGACGCCAGTTCGCTGGCTTCCCTATCCCGCGCGAGAAAGACCACGACGCGCTCGCGCAGCCAGCGCGAATAAATCATGTCTTTCAGGCCAGGTTCTCCCAACTGTGGCAGGAGCGCGTAGAACTCTTCGGGAAAGGGGTGAGGATAGGTCGTTTCGTGCTCGGCCAGTTCAGGCAGACGGGGGCCGTCGGACAGGATCCATGCCTTCAGCGAGGCCTCTGCACCTCCGAATAACTTCGGCACGAGGCGGCCGGTTGCAGTGCTCTCGACGTGGCGCGCCAGAGATTCTGTCAGGAGGATTTCCCCCGGACCCGCGCAGTGCTCGGCCAGGTACTCCACGTGATCCGCATCCTCTCCGTATAGACCACCGCCGATTTCATAGAAGCGGCCCTGATGAACACACATGCCGATCCGAACCTGCAGGCGCTCGCTGATTCGCGCCTGCACTTCGTTCATCGCGGCGAGAACAGTCTGCGGGCTGACGGTGCCGGGATACAGCATCTCCGTGTTGTCGGCAACCCAGATGCCGATTCCGCGGCCGCCTATCTCACGACCGATAGCGTGAACGATCTCCTTAGGCTGGGAAACCAGCCGGAGGACGTCGAGCAACTCCATAGACCGTGACATACGGCTCAGGCCGGAGGTGTCAGACGAGACTACGGTTCCCTCGCTCTGGAACGCGGCGAGGAGCTTTTCGGCGGCGGCGGAATCCTGCGCGCCTGTCGCCCAACTTTGGAGCAGTTCGACTGGTATGGGTCCCGCTATGTCCTGCGTGAGATCTGCGAGTGCGGGAATGACCTTGGGCAGCGGCATGGGCGTTACCCCGTAAACTAGCACGGCACTTCGTTGCGGGCTCCGGACTTTTCTGAATGTTCGGTGAGAAAGTTCCGGACCCGACGCACTTACTTCTCTGGGGAGTTTGCGCTCAGGACGGAGTCATGGCTGATGCCCTTGTTCAAGACGAGAAGTGCCGCGGTGTACGGGATCGACGCCCACGTTGTCGACGTGGAGGTCGATCTGTTTCGCAGCGGCATGGCGCGGGACTTCATGCTGGTGGGTACTCCGGACAATGCGGTGCGCGAGAGCCGGGAGCGCATCAAGTCGGCATTGATGAATTCCGGCTTTGGGTATCCGAACCAGGCAGTGACGGTAAATCTCGCCCCGGCGCAGTTGCGTAAAGAAGGTGCCGGGTTCGATCTGCCGATGGCGCTCGCGATTCTGGGGGCAATGGGTACGTTCAAGGGCCTCGACGATCATCTGGTGGTGGGCGAGTTGTCGCTCGACGGGGCGATTCGTCCCGTGCGAGGTGCCCTGTCGGTAGCGATCTGCGCGCGCGATCAGAGGGTTCGGAACCTAATCTTGCCGGCTGAGAATGCGTCTGAAGCAGCAGTGGTAGATGGCGTTAACGTGTTCGGAGTCCGGCATCTGGCGGAAGTTGTAACTCTGCTCTCCAAGCCGGAACAGTTCTCGCCCTCACGTGCAGAGCCCGTTCCGCTGAGTATTGCCGGGCCTGTCGATGCTGCTGACTTCCGCGATGTCCGCGGACAGACCACAGCGCGCCGAGCTTTGCAGGTTGCCGCGGCCGGGAATCACAACGTGTTGATGATCGGCCCCCCGGGGTCCGGCAAAACTATGCTGGCCAAGCGACTGGCGGGCATTCTGCCGCCGCTTTCGTTCGAAGAGGCGATTGAGACGACGAGGATTCACAGCATCGCGGGACACCTGCCGCCGGGCTCTGGCCTGCTGCGGATGCGACCTTTCCGGGCGCCTCACCATACGATTTCGGATGCGGGGCTGATCGGCGGTGGCGCTGGGCAACCGCGACCCGGCGAGGTCAGTCTGGCGCACAACGGGCTGCTTTTTCTGGACGAGTTCCCCGAGTTTCCGCGCAACGTCCTGGAGATCTTGCGGCAACCGCTGGAGGACGGAGCGGTAACGATCGCACGCGCCGCCATGACGCTGCACTTTCCTGCGAACTTCATGCTGGTAGCGGCCATGAATCCATGCCCGTGTGGGTACTATGGCGATCCCACACGAGAATGTCGCTGCACACCGGCGATCATTCAGCGCTATCTGGGAAAGATCAGCGGCCCCCTACTGGACCGCATCGATATCCAGATCGAAGTGCCTGCGGTGCCATATAAGGAGCTGCGTGCGGTGGATACAGCTGAGTCCTCGGCCGTGATGCTGGAGCGGGTGGAAAGGGCGCGGGCGGTCCAGAGTACGCGCGGGACAACCAACGCCCGGATGCCCTCGCGGCTGGTGCAAAAGCAGTGTGCGCTGGATGCTTCCGGCGAGCGAACGCTGGAGATGGCGATGCGGCGGTTAAGCCTCTCGGCGCGTGCGCATGACCGAATCCTGAAGGTCGCGCGGACGGTGGCCGACCTGGATGGGTCCGCAACCATCGCGGCGAAGCATATCGCAGAGGCTGTTCAGTATCGGAGCCTCGACCGGAACTACTGGAACTGACCGGGCCGGACTAGCGGTTGTACGGCGGGTACTGGTTGTAGTTCTGCGGATACTGCTGGTTGTTGTACTGCTGGTTGTAGTTCTGCTGCGGCGGCTGATAGCAGTTTTGGTTCGGGATCCAGTTTCCGTTCTGGTCGTAAGCGCCGGGTGAGCAGTTCTGCTGCGGCTGGCTGGAGTAGTTCGGGGGAGGAGGCGGCGCGGGCGCGGAGCCGTACGAATAGCCCGGATCGTACGAGTACCCCGGGTCGTAGGCTGGGGCAGAGTAGTAGTAGGGGTCGTAGGTCGAGTAGTACGGGTCGTACGCGTAGTAACCGGGCGAATAGTAATAGCTGGAACCGTAGTACGGGTAGACGGAGCCAAAACCGAAGCCCAGATAGAGACTGCTTCCCGAGTACCGACCGCCGTAGTAACCGCCCCGATAGCCGCCGCCATAGTAACGGCGTGGAGCCGAATAGCTGTAACTGCGGTTTATGCCGGGGCGCGAAACATAGCCGCCACCACCTCGGTAGTTGTTGCCGCCGCCGCTGTAGTTGCGAAAGGACGGGGAAGAGTAAGTGCGACCGCCGCCACTAAATCCGCCTCCTCCGCGAAAGTTCCCGCCCCCGCCTGACCGCGTTGAGGGAGCGCTTCGGGCACCACCGCCACCGCCGCCCGTGCGTCCGCCGCTGCCCCGCTGCGCAAAGCTCGTGGCGGGCAACATTGAAAGAAACAGCGCACCAGCGGCCAATGAAGTCGAAATCGTCTTGTGAAACATCGGGGCCCCCTCTGTTACTGCAATGCGAAAGACGCGGCGTCTCCAAGCAAGGTTATACCCAGCTTGCGTTGATGAACGATAAATAATCGGCCATGCGCTATTTTTGTGATGTTAAGTACTTTTGCAGGTCGGGATTGATTTTTTTCTGGATATCCGGCGCGTTCATGTTCTCGCGCGTTACCAGGGTCGGCTGAATGTTCTGGATGTGATCGGGGGTGCCGCCCTTCAACTTTGTAATTGCGGCAATCATGGAGCGGTAGCCCATCTCAAACGGGTCCTGGACGATGAGCGCGTCGATTTCACCGCTCTTGAGGGCTTCGAGCAGTTGCGGGCTGGAATCGAAACCGACCAGCTTCACATCTTTGCGGTTCTTGCTCTGCAGGGCGCGCACGGCACCGACGGTGCTCGATTCGTTGCTGCCGAACATACCTCCGAGGTCAGGCGCGGCAGTCAGCATGTTCTCGGCGACTTTCAGCGACTTTGCAAAGTCTGCCATCCCGTACTGCTTGTCGACAAGGTGGATGCCCGGCGCTGCTTCTTTCAGAGTGTTCTCGAATCCCTGCTCGCGATCCATGGTGGAGGCGCTGCCCGGCTGCACGGCGACCTCGACCACCTTTCCTTTGCCTCCGAGAACCTCGTTCAATCGCCGCGCAGCCATCCTGCCTCCCTCAACGTTATCGGTGGCCACCATCGACGTAAACGTATCGGTGTCGACACCGGAATCGAAGATGATCATGGGCTTGCCGATAGCGGCCGCGTGTTCCACGAGCGAGACCAGTATCTTTTTGTCGATGGGGGCGAGGCAGATGGCGTCCACGTTCTGGTTCAGGGCGGCATCCACAATCTTGATCTGGCCCGTGTAGTCGGTCTCGGAAGCGGGACCGTTCCAGACGACGGTGTAGCCTGGGTTTTCGCGCTCGGCTTTGATGGCACCGGCGTGCACGGACTGCCAGAAAACGTGCGCCTGACCTTTGGGGATGAAGGCGATGCGCTTTTCGTGAGCGCCGCGGTTGCACGAGGAGAGCAGGCAGGAGGAGAGGGTCAGGGCGACAAGAAAGGCGGGCGAAACACGGGGGCTGAGTTGCATGTGGTTGGTCGTTTACAGTCTATCCCTGAGTCAGCGGCCAATATGCCAAACTGGCGAACAGCGTGGAAACATTTGGGGCCATTGAAGCAGGAGGAACGAAGTTTGTTTGCGGCGTGGGTACGGGCCCGGGCGATCTCCGAACAGCCGTGATCCCCACCACCTCGCCCGACGAGACGATCGCGCGAAGCCTGCAGTTCCTTACCGATTCGGGGGCGGATATACGCGCACTCGGCATCGGCAGTTTCGGGCCGATCGATCTGACGATCGGCTCGCCTGCGTGGGGCCACATCACGTCGACACCAAAGGCTGGCTGGCGCAATACGGATCTGGCCGGACGCTTCGGCAAGGCGCTCGGCGTGCCGGTCGCTTTCGACACCGACGTGAATGCGGCAGCGATGGCGGAAGTTCGCTGGGGTGCCGCAAAGGGTTTGGCCAGCTGTCTGTACCTCACCGTGGGCACCGGCATCGGCGGTGGCGCAGTGGCGGACCACCAACTCCTGCATGGCATGCTGCACCCGGAGATGGGTCATATCCGGATCCCGCGCGACGCTTCGGACGCGTTCGAGGGGAACTGTCCGTTCCACGGCGATTGCCTGGAGGGAATGGCGTCAGGACCCGCCATCAAAGCGCGTTGGGGTAAGAATGCGGATGAACTGCCCGCAAACCACCCGGCATGGGCGCTGGAAGCTCGCTACCTTGCTCTGGCGGTGGCCAACTTCGTGTTTACACTCTCACCCGAAAAGGTGATTCTGGGGGGCGGCGTGATGCACCAGATGCAACTATTTCCGCTGATCCGGGCCGAACTGCGCGGAATCCTGAATGGCTACGTCCAAACGCCCCAGGTGCTCAAGGCGATGGAGAGCTACGTCGTCCCACCCGCGCTGGGTGATCGCGCCGGGATCTTAGGCGCACTGGCACTGGCGGAGACGCTGACGCCCTGAACGCGCAAAACCCCGCCCGGTGGAGGGCGGGGTTGCGCGACACTTCGCGGTGCCTTGGGTTTATCCCCTGGGCTTATCCAAGGAAGGTGAGATTGCTGAAGTTCGCCTGATTCTTAAAGATGTCCGCGACGCCCGCAGGATCGACGCCAAACCAGCGCGCCATTGTTGCCCCGTATTGATCGACTGAAGTCGTCGGGATCAGCGTGCCGCGGGAGTTTGCGTCGGTCTCGTTGCCGAGCGCAAGGACCGGGAACTGCCCGTAGAACTGACCGCCCTGAACAGCGCCGCCGATCACGAAATGGTGACTGCCCCACGCATGGTCCGTGCCGCCGTTGCCGTTCGGAGTCAGCGTTCGTCCGAACTCAGAAGCGGTGAAGGTAGTCACCGCATTGTCGACTGCAAGTTCCTGCGTGGCCGCGTAGAAAGCGCCGACCGCCTTGCTGAGTTCCCCCAGAAGCGCGTCCTGCGTTGCAAGCTGACCGCCGTGCGTATCGAAGCCGCCGAGGCTGCAGAAGAACACCTGCCGGCTCAGGCCCAGAGTGCCGCGAACCTTGATGATCTTCGCGACCGTCTGCAGTTGCGCTGCAAGCAAACCTGCAGGGAATACTGTCGCCAGCGTGACGCCCTGCAGTGCGCTGTTGAGAGCACTGGCGTAGCTGACACCGCGCGACATGGTGGAGTTCGCGGCCTGCACGAGCTGGAGCCCGTTATCGAACTGCAGCAACTGCTGCAAACCCTGTGCCCGCTGTTGATTCCCCGCCTGCAACAAGCCGGCGCCGCCCGCCGGTACGCTGGCCGCGAAGGTCTGGTTGCCGGTCACAAAAAGACTGGAACCAGCCATGGATGCCATCGACGGGAATGTCGCGCCAGTGTTGAGGGATTGCACCAGGTCATTCACCCGGCCACCCCAACCGGCACTGCCAAGACCGCTCGGATCGGAGGTATGCCACTGGTTCGTTTGGTCCGAGTGCGAGAACAGCGAATTCGGAATAATCGCACTGTTGTTGGTGTTGTACAGGTTGCGATCCAGGGGCTTCAACAGCATGCCCACGTTCGCCACCACTGCAGCTTTGCCCTGCTGGTAGATGTTACGGATCTCAGTCAGCTTCGGGTGAAGTCCGTAGACGTCATTCCCGTTGTTGATCGTGAGCAGGCTGGCCTGCGGCAGAGCCACGGCACCGCGCCCGTTTTTGTAAAGCGAGTAGCTCTGCTGCGCCGTAGTGATCGGGACCACGGTATTGTGTCCGTCATTCCCGCCTCCCAGGTAAATGCAGACCAAAGCCTGATAGTTACCACCCGCGGCGAGAGCATTCATCTCACCGAACTTACCCATTGCGCCTAACGCACCGGCTGCCGAGACCGACCGAATGGCATCCCGCAAAAACCCACGTCTTGAACGAATCAACATGATCTTGTCTCCCGTGTCTTTCTTTGCGGCGAGGCTTAGTGCCACACGCCGTAGTAGCTGGAACCGGCGATCAGAAAGATGCCGGTCTGGATACGGGAGACACTCCCCGCTGAGTCGTTTGTCACTGCGTTCACCACGATCTGCTTCATCCCTGCCGGCATGGTGCCGTGCGTGAGAGTGAAGTCGAGCGCATCCACCAGCGCCGCCGGATTGGAAGCCAGAGGCATGAACCCGCTGAGGTCTACGGTGTAGCCCGGACCGCTGGTCTGGATGGGATTGTTGTACGCGTTGAACATGCTGGCGATCAGGTTGCTGCGTCCAATGGCGTTGTTCGGCGTATGGAGCTGGAACTCGGGTCCGTAGAGCAGCGTACCCGGGGCACGGAAGCTGGGCGAGTAGTAGTTGAAGACGCTCGCGGCGTTGTAAATGTCCTGCCCGATGCCGGTCAGTGAATAAGCGAAGTAGTTCTGGTTGGTCATGGTTCCACCGAATGCGCGCGTCAGACCGGCGACGGTCAGCACGGGCTCCTGAAGATGTCCGTCGTTGGCGCCATCGAGTCCGCCGGCATCGTTGGTACGAGCTTCCGCGTCGAGCAGAATGGCAGTAATGACGGCTTTCATGTCGCCGCGAACGCCCTGGCCGTTGTCAGTGAAGACAGCCGCCACCCTCTGGATGTAACCGGGGCTCGGGTTGCTCTTCACCAGGTGCTGGATCAGCAGACGGCTCATGAACGGCGCGACGTTCGAGTGGTTGAAGATGTTGTCCAGCGCATTGTTCACGTCCTGCAGGGGCGAAGTGCCGGCCGGTGACACGTAGCCATTCAGCAGCTTCTTCGACCCGAAGTCGTGCATGGCCACGTAGGGCACCATGGGGCCGTTTTGGTTGACGTACGTGTTCCACTGGACGGTGTAGCCGGGGTTCGGCGTGTAGGTCCAGCCGGTGAAGACCCGGGCGAATTCCGCCACGTCGGGCTGCGAGTAAGTCGGCAGGGGATTGTTGTTGACGTCGAACTGGCGCGTGCCGTCCGGATTCAGCAGGGACGTCCCCAGGCTGAACAACTGCAGGACTTCACGAGCGTAGTTCTCATTCGCGACACTGCCGATGACGGGATTCGCCTTCGCGTTATTCGCCATGTCGAGGAACTGGCCCATGCCGGGACTCAGCGTGACGTCGCCCAGAAGCTGGCGATAATTTGCGAACGCATCGGCCATCAACATCTGCTGATACATCGTCATCGCGGGGTTCCAAATGAGCTTGTTCATGGACGTGACGAAGATCTGGCTGAGAGCGAACGCGACCTTCTGCCGCAGCTGGTCAGGGTTCGTCACAGCGTTGGCAAGGAACATCGCCGTGAAGCCGCTCTGGTTTGCCGATCCCGCATAGTTCGAGACCGGAGCCATCGCGAACTGCTCGTCCAGCCAACCCTGAAAACCGACCTGCTGTACATGCAGCGCTTCGGAAGGCGTTGGACCGAAGGCCGCCTGCTCCAGGAAGCGTCTTGCGGCGCTGGCAGATACGAGCGGGTTCACCGGACCGACCTGCACCTGCCAGGGCAAGGAGGTAATGGGGCCGTTAGTGACGGTCAGGTTCTGCAGCCCGCCTGTGGCGGCGAAGCCAACGGCAGTGAGCGTCGTGGCGTTCACAAACGTGGTGGTCAGCTGCAGCGAACCAAGCGAGACCTTTGAAAGAGTGGTAAAGCCGGTTCCGGTGAGAGCCAGGTTGAAGGTGCCTTGAGGCAGCGACGGCAAACTGAGCTGAGTAATCACGGGTGCGACGTTACTGATCAACGTGACGGTCGCCTTGCCGGTCCCGCCCGGGCCTGTGGCGGCAACGGTGTCAGTACCAGCCACGGGCATCTGCAACGGCGCCGTGTACAGCCCGGCCGATGTGATTGTGCCCGATGTGGCGGTCCATGAAGTGGTGTTGCTGCCAGTGAACTGCTGGGTGGCACCCAATACCACTTGGGCGGTGCCAGGAGAAACCACGGGAGCGGACGTGGGGGCACCCCCGCCACCGGAGGCGCTCGCCTTGACTGGAATCACCAGGGCATTACTGTAGGTGGTGCTCGGATTTTTAACGACGCACGTCAGAGTGGTGGCCGTCGGGGCCACATAACCAGTGCCCCGAACCGTAGTGGCCGTGTAAACGTTCCCGGAAAGCTGCACGTTGTTGCAGTTAATGGTGGCTCCCGAAATGATGGGCGAGCCGGTGATTGTTATCGTGTAGGTTCCCGACGGAACCGGGTTTGGCGTGGCCGAGGTGATTACTGGACCGGCGGTGAGCAGATTAACATAGGCAACCTGAGTTGTGGCGGGAAGACCTTTGCTGGTGGCCTGCACCGAAACAGGGTTTTGCGCGGGGATGACCGAAGGTGCCGTGTAGAGCCCCGCAGCGCTGATGCTGCCGCCTCCGACACTGACAACCGACCAGGTAACGCCCTCCGGCTGGATACCCGACGTCGCTGCCGCGAACTGCTTGGTCGCGCCCAGTCCTACGTTCTCGTAGCTCGGCGTGATGGTGATGCTCTGCGCCAGCACCAGGCTGGCGGCGATGCCGGCTAAGCCGCTGAGCATCGCAACTCTTCTAAAAACGTTTTGCATCTGACGAATGTCCTCCGATCGGTGCCATGCAGCACCTCTCAACAGAAAGAACGCAATGCCGTCAGATAATCGATCAATTATCTTCTCGGAAGTATAAGAATCTAAAACTGTTTTAGTTACTCCTCTATGAAACGAAAGGAGTATTACTGTCACGTACGCCGGAATTTCCGCGTGGAAACTCGCATCTTTGCGCCACGCAATCGCATCTCACGCGCTATGAGCGATATCGCAACACTGGACGCAAGACTGAATGAAATGTTTCTGACCGGCAAGGCAATGGAGGCGTTCGAGGAACTGTACGCCGAAGACGTGGTGATGCAGGAGAATACCGACGAGCCGCGAGTCGGCAAAGCCGCGAATCGCAAGGCGGAAGAGGACTTCTTCGCCTCCGTCGCCGAGTTCCACGGCGCGAATGTCTCGGCGAGCGCCGTCAACGGCGACGTCTCTTTCTGCGAGATCTTCATGGATTGCACCCTGAAGAACGGCTATCACGTAAAGATGTCCCAAGTCGCGGTGCGCCGCTGGAAAGACGGCAAGATCGTCCACGAGCGCTTCTACTACAACAAGGCAGCCTAAAACACGCGTCGGTTTAGCCGTTCAATCGTGAACTTGGCCGTGTTGGCAACCGCCATCACGGCCATCACTCCCGCCTGTACGGGGTCGGTAACAACAAGATCCGCGGCGTCCGGCACGCTCCCGGCCATATTGAGGCTGATCACCAGCAGCCCCGCGGCCCGGACTTCGCGCACGGCGGTTTCGATCTGTCCTCCCATCAGCGACCCGGCCAGCACGAGCGCCTTGGCGCGCGGCAATCTGGGCACGGCGCGAACCGCATCTGCCAGCGGCAGTTCACCCACCAGCGGGATCGTATCCACCGAAATATGCTCTCCCCGGATGTTGTGGCGGTCGGCTTCCACAATGGCGCCGATTGCCACCTGAGCCACCTGCGCACCGCCTCCCATAATGATGATGCGTTTGCCGTAGATGCGATCCATACTGCGAACCTGCGCCACGTTGCGTACAATCGCGAGCGAGCGCAGGTCTTCCAGAATCTCGGCGATGTTCGGCGTGCTGACCTCGAAATACACGCGGGCACCCTCGCCGTTGTTTTCGATGATGGAGCAGGTGCTGATATCTCCGCCGTGGCTCGCGATGACACCGGTAAGCCCGTGGAGCACGCCTGGACCGGGAACCGCCTCGATCAGGAGTCCGTGATTTTCTGCAATCATTCTGGAGTTATCATCGCAATGATGAGTTCCGCAATCACCTCACTGACCCGCCGACACGTTCTCGGCATCTCGGCCGCCGCTCTTGCCGCCGGCCCGCTGGGCGCGTTCAAGTCCCGCATCACGAAGGCGAATATCAGCGCCATTACGGATGAGATTGGACTGACGCAGACCGATGCCATCGCCTTCGCGCACCAGTACGGCCTGCAGTGGGTGGAGCTTCGCAACGTGCCGGAGACGAAGAAGGAGGTGGCCTTTCTCAGTGAGCCGGAGATCAAGGCGCTTGCGGCTCAGCTGGCGTCGAACAAGCTGAAAGTCTCATTTCTGAATACCAGCCTCATGAAGTTCGCATGGCCCGGCACGGATCCGGTCAAAGTGCCGGTGGAGACGCCGGAGCAGCGCACGAAGCGGCTGGCGGCGAACCAAAAGCGCTGGGAGAATCGCAAGGCCGACGTCGAGACAGCCGTTCGCGCCGCGAATATCCTCGGGACCGACAAAATCCGCATCTTCGCCGGTACCCGGGTGGCCAAACCCGAGACGGTGTACTCCCTGATTCAGCGCACGATGGAAGAGTTCATCCCGATTGTGGAGAAGGGCAAGTGCCGCCTCCTGATTGAGAATGAGTACTCCGAAAACATCGGTACTTCGGCTGAAACCAGAGACATCATGAAGCTGCTGCCTTCCAAGTCGATTGGCTTCAACTGGGATCCAGGCAACGAACTCTATTTGAAGGCCGTGTCCTATCCCGATGGCTACAACCTTCTGCCGAAGGACCGCATGCTCAACGCGCAGTTCAAGGCGAAGAACCTCATGGAAGGTGAGGAGAAGATCGACTGGCTCTCCATCCTCAAGGCGATGCAGAACGACGGATACCAGGGGCAGATTGGCCTTGAGACGCACACGACGCCGGTGGTGGAGAGCGCCCACACGGCAATGAAAACGATCATGCACCTCGTCGGACAGTTGTAATAGTGTCGCTGCCGTTCAAGGTCGGCTTCGGCGTCGCTGCGGTCATCCTCGCCTTCGTGATCTGGCGGGGGTTCGTAGAGACGAAGGGGAACCATCTGGAGCCGAAGGGCAAGATCGGCAAGATTCGTGCGGAAAAGGTCGACGAGAACGAAATGATCGCCATCGTGGACTTCAGTTTGCAGAACGAAGCCGACGTGGAGATGTTGGTGCGCGGTATCGAAGCGGAGCTGACGACCGCCGATGGATCGAAGGTCGCCGGCAGCGTGATCGCCGCAAAAGACATAGATAACTTTTTCCGCAACTACCCACAAATTGGGCAGCAGTTCAATCCGCCGCTGAAGGCCCGGGATGTCTTACCTGGACACCAGAGCACGGATCGTATGGTCTGTCTCCGTTTCGATGTCCCTGAGGACACCTGGGCGAAACGGAAGGCGGTCACGCTCCGTATCGAAGATCGTACGGGGCCAGTTACTGAACTCGTTGGCAAATGACTCGTTTCGCCATCCTGTCGCTTTTGGCGGCGCCGCTGTTTGCAGCGCAGCAGGTTCCTGCGGGGACCGAGCTTTCCATCCGCCTGAACCAAAAAGTCGCCAGTGAACTCACCACACCACAAACATTCAAAGCCAGTCTGATCGCGCCGGCCATTGTTGACGGCACAGTCCGGCTTCCGGCAGGCCTGGTGATCGAGGGCTCGGTGAAGCAGGCGAAGGCGTACAGCGCAGCCGGACCTGCGCAGCTGGAACTGGCGTACAAGAGCATCAGCGACGGTAAAGCCACCACTCCCCTGCACGCAATTACCTCCGCGCTCGAAAATGCCCGCGAGACCCTCGATGATAAGGGCGTTATCACGGGCATTGATGCCGCGCAGTCTTACGGCGGACGTCTGAACGAGGGTCTCACCAAGCTTGGAGCTAATGAGAAGCTCGCTGCCCTTGCCGGGATCCTGCAGCAGGCCAAGCAGGCGCTGAACATTCAGGATGTAAACGGGAACGTCGACTACGAGCCGGGCGTCGAGTTGCGAATCAAGTTAACTCAGCCTCTGACGTGGAACGGCACAACCAAGGGTCCTGAGTCGAAACTCGCTCCCTTCCCGAACGAAGCAGAACTGCCTGAGCTGGTCACCACACAGCCGTTCCGCACCATCGCCGAGCGTCCGCCCCGGCCCAGCGATATCACCAACCTGATGTTCATCGGAACGGAAGAACAGGTTCGACAGGCTTTTACGAAGGCCGGCTGGACCGAACCGGCAGCACTCGATGCGAACTCGAAGCTGGAGACCGCGCGGGCGATGATCGAGAACCGTGGTTACAAAGAGGGGCCGATGTCGATCCTGCTGCTCGATGGGGAAACTCCCGCGATGGCGTGGCAAAAAGGGAACAATACCTTCGCCTCCCGCCATCACTTGCGGATTTACCGGCGACCTGACAGCTTCGAGGGCAAACCCGTTTGGGTCTGTTCGTCAACCCAGGATACGGGGATTGAATTCTCCGACCGCGACCGGACGTTCATTCATAAAGTTGATCCATTCATCGACCGCGAGAGGGCGAAGGTCGTCACGGACCTGCTGTTCACCGCGATGGTGAAGTCGGTCGCTATCGTCGGGCGTCCTGAGGTTCCCACCCGGCTGCAAAACGCTACCGGCGATACGCTCGAGACGGACGGCAGCATGGCTGTCGTGTTGTTTTAGGAGGCGCTTGCCGCCCGGACGATGAGGAAGCTGGCAGCTTCCGAGTCGATCGCCAGCCTTGCCGACGCCGCGGCATTCTGAAACGCATCTCCCGGAGCGAATGAGTGCCCGGCGATGTCACCGCTCCCGTCCAGGACAACCAGAGTGAAGTCTTCGGAATCGAGCTCGGCGTGTACGGCCACGCGAAGCTCATCGGTGAGAAAATACGGGCAGCGAACGGGCAGCGTGGTGGGACCCTCACCGCCAGACTCAAGCTTTGAGACATCGAGCCCCTTGTCGAGATGCAGTTCGCGACCCCGGCCCCAGTCATAGAGCCGGTAGGTGATGTCAGACAACTGCTGGATCTCACACAAGGCGATCCCCCCGCCGATCGCGTGAATGGTGTTGGCAGGCGTAAAAAATGTTTGGCCTGCAGTGACCGGGATCCAGTTCAGTAACTCCACTATGGATCCGTCGAGCGCGGCTGCCCTCAGTTCATCCTTGCTGAGGGTGCGGTTCAGACCCAGCGCAATGCGAGCGCCCGGTTCGGCTCGCAGAATCTGCCACATCTCGGTTTTGCCGCGCGTTTTACCTGCCCGCAACGCCTGCTCGTCGTTGGGATGGACCTGCACCGACAGGTGGTCAGTGGTGAAGAGAAACTTAATCAGAAGGTCGCCGGACGGGTACCAGACCTCCGCCGTTCGCAGACCATCCGGATTCGGGAACCAGGGCTCGGTGTCACGGGAGCCCCAGATCAGATCATGCCGCTCGGGGGTGAGCTTCGTCAGCATGCCATCAGTCTAGCAGGCTGCTGGAAAGCCCTTTCCGGCTGAACTGGTCCCGCTCCGTTCCGGTCATGGCTAATAAAATCAACGACTTAGCGAGCCTGGACCCTGAGGGAACGGGACCGATGATTGGGTTTCGCGTATTCACCAGCCAGTCTAGCCAAGAGACTTGATGAAATTGTCGATGCGATCAAGCCCGCGCTTCAGCTCTTCCATGGAAGTCGCGTACGAGATGCGGACGTGGTCGTTGGTGCCGAAAGCTTCACCGGGCACAACTGCCACACTGGCTTCCTTCAGCAACCGGTCGGCAAACTCCAGAGGCGTCTTCATGCCGCCCTTTTCGAAGGCCGCGCGAACGTTCGGGTAGGCGTAGAAAGCGCCCGCCGGATTGGCGCAGGTCACGCCAGTGATCTCGCGCAGACGCGGGATCACGAAATCACGACGACGCCGGTATTCGGCCAGCATCTGCGGCACGGAATCCTGCGGCCCTTTGAGTGCTTCCACTGCCCCCTTCTGTGCGATCGAGGTCGGGTTCGACGTGGAGTGGCTTTGCAGCTTCATCATGGCGCCGATGATCGACTCCGGCGCCAGGCCATAGCCGATCCGCCAGCCCGTCATCGCGTACGTCTTTGAAACGGTCCCGGCCACCAGCACCGTGGACTTCGCGTCCGGCATCGACGCAACCGACCACGGCGAACTGTCATACAGGAAGTGCGAGTAGCATTCGTCCGTGATGATGTAAACGCCACGTTCTTTCGCAATGTGGAACAGCTTTTCGAATTCCGCCTGCTGCATCACGGCGCCCGACGGATTGCTGGGCGAATTGATGATGATGATCTTCGTTTTGGGCGTGATCGCCTTCTCCACCATTGCGGCGGTCAGGTTGAAGCCGTCGGCCTCATCGGTCTCGACAAAAACACAGGTGCCGCCCGCATAATTGACGATGTCTTTGTACGTCACCCAGTAAGGCACAGGGATAATCACTTCGTCCCCGGGATTGACCAGCGCCTGCGTGTAGTTGAACAGAACGTGTTTGCCGCCAACGGTGATGATGCACTCGGAAACCTTGAAGTCGGTACCGAACTCCGCCTTGTGGCGGTCCACTACGGCCTGTTTGAGTTCGGCGGTACCGCCGGCGGGCGTGTACTTCGTGAAGTTCGCGTCCAGCGCGGCGACGGCGGCGCGCTTGATGTTGTCCGGAGTCGGAAAATCCGGTTCGCCAGCCGAAAAGTCGACCACGTCGACGCCTTCGCGCCGGAGTTTATCGGCATCGGCCATGACCTTCATCGTGGAAGAGACGCTGATCAGCGAGATGCGGTCTGCTGTGGTGGGTTTTGGTGTCATATGTCGGTCTTACTTCGCTTGATTTATGTATCCATCCGAGCCCGCAGGCGCTTTTCAACCAACGGCGGGACCAGGCCGGAGATGTTGCCTCCGAGAGAAATGACCTCTTTCACGAGTCTGGAGCTAATGAAAGAGAAAGCTTCGCCCGCGAGCAGGAAGACGGTTTCAAGGCCGGGCTGCAGCCGCCGGTTCATCAGCGCCATCTGCAACTCGTTTTCGTAATCTGAGATCGCCCGAATGCCGCGGAGGATCGCGCCAGCCTCCCGGCGCATGGCGTAATCGGCCAGGAGCCCGCCGAACGAGTCCACTTCTACATTGTCGAAAGGGCTTACCGTCTCGCGCAGCATGTCGATTCGCTCTTCGACGGTGAACAGAGGCTCCTTCGACTGATTGCGCAGCACGGAGACGATCAGACGGTCAAAGAGCCGCGAGCCACGCTCGATGACATCGAGGTGGCCATTGGTGATCGGGTCGAACGAACCTGGGTAGATCGCGACCACCGCTGTATGCTGCTGGGCCATGAAGATTTGCGGGTGAACTATCCATTCTACCTTGTGTGCAATCGGCGCCTGTTTTCAGACCCCGTGTAACCCGATTTACACCAGACTTTGGTTGGGTTTACCTGTGATAGACTCGCGCCCAGAGGTTTGTACTTGAAGAGTTTAAAACTATTTGCTTTAGCGATAACGTCGGCCCTCTGCCTGCTCGCCCAGAGCGACAGAGGCACCATCACAGGCACCGTGACAGATGCGTCCGGTGCTCTCATTCCAGGCGCGAAGGTCGCGCTCATCAACGTCGATACCGACACGCGGTCTGAGACCGTTACTACCGGCACCGGCAACTACACAATTCCCGGCCTTTCAGCGGGCAACTACCGCCTTCGCGTCGAACACGAAGGTTTCAACAGCAGCGAGCAGACCGGCATCCGCATGCAGGTCGCCGTCACCACTCGCGCAGACGTCGTTCTCCAGATTGGGCAGTCGAGCCAGTCTGTTTCCGTTACCGCTGAATCGTCACTCCTGCGGACGGAGAGCGCCGAGCAATCCACCACAATTTCGGGCGACACCATCAACGACCTGCCGATCAACTTCGCGATCGGTGCGGGCGCGGTTCGCAACCCCCTTTCTTTCGTGCAGTTGACGCCTGGCGCGACAATTTCGGGCTGGAACACCATCAAGGTAAACGGCAATCCCACCGGAACTTTCCGGATTCTGTTCGAAGGCCAGGAATCATCCAGCGGCCTCGACGCGCGCGTCTCCGACGAATCGCAGCCCTCCGTGGAAGCGATTCAGGAGTTCACCCTGCAGACCTCGAATTTCGCAGCGGAATTCGGCCAGGTTGCCGGCGGACTCTTCAACTTCACGTCCCGCAGCGGTACCAACCAACTGCACGGGAGTGCTTACATGTACGCTTCGAACGAAGCGCTGAATGCGGGCATTCCCTTCACTGACAATGGCAACGGGCAGCACAAGCGCCCCGCCCGCAAGGTCTATGATGGCGGCTTCTCAGTTGGCGGCCCGGTCTTCATCCCGAAGGTTTACAACGGCCGGAACCGCACCTTCTTCTTTTTCAACTATGAGAAGTATCAGGACAAAAACCGCGCTACCTTCGGCACCACCACGGTTCCGGTAGATGCGTTCCGTAATGGCGATTTCAGCAGCCCCCAGTTCTGGACGCAGCGGAATCTCGGCACCGACTTCCTCGGCCGCCCCATTCTGCAAAACACCATTTACGACCCCGATACCACCACCACGGCTTCCAACGGTAACCTCGTGCGCCAGCCGTTCCCCGGCAACATCATCCCGCTCAGCCGAATCGACCCGGTCTCGGCTAAGATGCTGGCGACGTTCCCGAAGCCGAACAACGGCACAAACCTCGTGAACAACTACACGCCGGGTTCTCCCTTTCGCAAGATCCAGCAGATTCCTTCTCTGAAGATCGATCACAATATTACCCAGAACGCCAAGATCTCTGGCTACTGGTCCGAACAGAAGACCGATAAGGACGTGGGACAGGACGGCCTGCCCGATCCGATCTCAATCCGTCGCGATCTGAATGTCGACAGCAAGACTGTGCGTATCAACTACGACCAGACACTTTCGCCCACTTTGTTGCTCCACCTCGGAGTCGGCGTGCAGCGGTATCGCAATCCGGACGCCGCGCCGGCCAGCATCTCCGATTTCGACGCGCTTGGCCAGCTCGGCCTCAAGGGCACGCCCGGCACCGGCTATCCCCGTATCGGTGCGAACAATACCCAGATAGGCGACAACACTTACGGCGGTCTCGCCAACCAGATCGGACCGACCAACCGCGGCCTCTACCTCCAGGTAAAGCCAACCGGCGTCGCCCAGTTGACCTGGATCAAGGGCAATCATTCTTATAAGACTGGCGGTGAATGGAAGATCGATACCTTCACCAATAAGTCGGACATCGGCCTGAGTCCGTCGTTCACGTTCAGCACTGGACAGACCAGCCAGCCGCTTTATGGCACCACGCTCCCCGGCGGCACAGCAATCGGCAACAACTTTGCGAGCTTCCTGTTGGGCTACTACAACGCGGCGTCCATCTCAAACAGTTCGGACCCGCAGTACCGGAAATCCTCGTGGGGCTTCTTCGCGCAGGACACTTGGAAGATTACCCGCAAACTGACGCTCGACTACGGCCTCCGCTGGGATATCCAAAAGCCCGAGCGCGAGCTATGGCGTCGAACCAGCGAGTTCAGCCGCGATATCGCCAACCCCAATGCGAACGGCCTTCTGGGCGGCGTCATCTATGAAGGCTCCGGGCCGAATCGCTGCAACTGCACACTCGTCAAGACCTACCCCTGGGCCTTCGCACCGCGCCTCGGCGTCGCTTATCAGCTCAACGATAAGACCGTCATTCGCGCCGGATGGGGACTCGCCTATTCCACGACGAACACCTTCTCGTACGTCGGTTCCGGCAACAGCCAGGGCATGGGCTTCAACAACATCAATTACACCTCGCCCGGCAACGGCGTTCCCGCGGGTAAGCTCTCAGATGGTTTGAAGTGGGATCCGAATGCGCTCTACGGGGCCTCCTACAACCCTGGCTTGCTCGTCATTCCGGGCGGAGCCGTTCAGAGTGCTCCGAATGTCACGGATGTGAATGGCGGCCGTCCGCCCCGCGTGAACCAGTGGAACATCTCGGTGCAGCGCCAGGTGATGAAAGACCTCGTTGTGGAAGCTGCTTATGTCGGCAACCGCGGCGCTTGGTTCCAAGCCAACAACCTCGTCAGCTACAACGCTGTCGATCCGGCCAAACTGAGGTCCCTTGGCATCGACAGCACCAATGCCACCGACCGTCAGTTGCTCACGTCAAATATCACGTCACCCCTGGCGGTCGGGCGCGGCTTCAAAAAGCCTTACGCCAACTTCCCCGACACCGGTACCGTGATCCAGAGCCTTCGGCCGTTCCCGCAGTACGGCACCATCGGTTCCTCCTGGGCTCCGCTCGGGAAGACCTGGTATGACGCCTTCCAGCTCAAGGTCACCAAGCGCTACTCGCACGGGCTCGATCTAACCGGCTCGTACGCGTTCTCACGCAACCTGACCAACAGCGACGGCAGCGGCAACGTGTTCGACCGCAGCACCTTCAAAAGCCTCTCGGCGCAGGACCTGCCGCACATCCTGACGCTGAGCATTGACTACAAGGTGCCAGCCTACATCGGCAAGAACAACCGGCTCGCGCGGCTCGCACTTGCCGACTGGACAATCGGCTCCGTTCT
>JAOAPO010000071.1 GCA_025462945.1 Bryobacterales bacterium | reverse complement strand
CTCCATGTTGGCTGGCGGCATACCTGAAGGGGACAGCCTTCTGATCGCCGGCTCTTCTGGGACCGGGAAGTCGTTGCTCGCATCGCAGTTTTTGGCCGCCGGCATCCGCGCCGGACAAGCTGGAATTGCCATCGTTTTGAAGATCGGCCCGAGTCGTACGTGGCTCGCGCCTCCAGTTTCGGACTCAATTTCCAGGCTGCTATTAGAGATGGGATGCTGCGTATTCTCTACCTGCGCCCGCTTGATCTCTCTGTCGATGAGACCATGCACGCCATCCTCGATGCGATCAGAGAGGCTGGTTCCAAGCGTCTGGTCATTGATTCACTCGCCGGCTTCGAACTGGCCCTGGCGCCAGGTTTCCGGGCCGACTTTCGGGAATCTCTCTACCGCATGAACTTCGCCCTGACCGGCATCGGCGTCACCGTGCTCAGCACAGTCGAGATGGAGGAGGACTTCACTTCGCTTCCGTTTAGCACCTACTCTGTTTCCTTCCTGACCGACGACATCATCCGCCTGCGCTACGTCGAGATTGACGGCGCGCTGTGCAGGATCATGATGGTTGTGAAGATGCGCGGCGGCTCGCACAGTCGCGACATCCGCGAATACGACATCACCGATGGGGGCCTCGCTGTCGGCAAACGGCTCGTCGGCTTCGACGGTCTGATTACTGGTGTTCCCAGCAGGGTTCGCGGGTCGAGAGATCAGCGGTCACCAGGGCAGGCCGATGACAAATAGTCGTTATCGGCCATCCGGCAGGTATACCTCGGCCCAGGAAGTTGCGCGGGCGTGTGAATCCGTCGTAGGGTTTTCCACTCTGCCGATCGCCGCGATCCATCGGACGGATCACACACTCGTCTACGCGAACTCTGCTTTTTGCAGGCTGCTCGGCAGGGGCCTTGATGAAGTGCTCGGGAGGCCGTTTTGCGGGCTGATGCCCGAGGCTAAGACGTGCCTTCCTCTGCTCGACGCTGCCTTCGAAACCGGCAAGGTGCAAACCTACATGGGGGCCGAGGATGGGACACCCTTTACCGCCTATTGGGCTTATTCGCTTTGGCCGTTCATGCGGGGAGGTCACGCGACGAGCGCCGTAATGTTTCAGGTGACGGAGACCAGAGAAGCTCACCTGCGTCTTGTAGCCGCGAACGAGGCACTGCTCGTTGGCTCCGTTCGCCAGCACGAGTTAACGGCAGAGGCCGTCGCTCTGAACCTCCGTCTTGAGCGGCTTAATGAGGATCTGAAGCAATTTGCCTTTTCGGCCAGCCACGATCTGCAGGAACCGTTGCGGGTGATCAGCATGTATTCACAGCTACTGACAAAGAGTCATGCCGGGAACATGGAGGCCGATGCCGCTGCAATCGTCGGTTCGATCACTCAGGGAGCCCGTCAAATGCGGGATCTGCTGACCGATCTCCTTCAGTTCGCCGAAGCAGGCGACGACATCCGGGATTGTGAGGGTGTGGACCTGACGCTGGTACTTCAGGAAGTGAAACAAAATCTCCACGTTGCCCTTGCAGAGAGCGGAGCCATCGTTACCTCTGGCCCCTTGCCTGTCGTAATTGGGCGAGATATCCACTTCATTCAGTTGTTTCAGAATCTGATCCTGAACGCGATCAAGTACCGGAGCGCCGCTCCGCCGCAGGTCCACGTCTCGGCGAAGCGGCATGGCGACTTCTGGCGTGTGTCCGTCGCCGATAATGGCATCGGAATCGCAGCGGAACACCATCGAACCATCTTCGTCCCTCTAACACGGCTAAACGGCCGCAGCACCGCGGGGACGGGCCTGGGACTCGCCATCTGCCAGCGAGTCGTTGAGAGTTACGGCGGAAGCATCGGTGTCGAATCGGAACTTGGCGCAGGAGCCATTTTCCACTTCGACCTTCCTATCGCGATATAGGCTCGACCGACAACTCGCAAACCTTGCAGGCACTCCGTGCGCACATCCGCGGCGGCGCAATCAAAACGGGTGTGAGAACTTTTTTCGGATCACCCGACCGATAATGCACCGTTACTCCAGCGCATCCGCCTTTGGGTCGGCAGCGGAGAATCTCGATGCGATCTGAACGGGGCCACAGTATCCGATTGTGGATTCTACTCAGGCCCGCGCGGCTACGCGTTCAGCCCATTTTTGGTAAAAAACGGCGGTTGCCCTGAGGAGAGCGACCGCCGCTGCGGAGGAGATGGACTACAACGACGCATCTAAGTTAATAGCCACCAATTCTAAGTTAATAGTCATCTACAATTCTGTGACAAGAAGTTGATGTATTATGCCGCACTCCACCTTATTGCACGTAAGGTGCCAGGAGTGTCAGCATTCAAACCCAGACGAACGCAGCGAGGCCAGGCCACCAGGCGTTCTCCTGCACCGTGTCGCCCACCCGTCACAAGAGTGCTGTGGATAGTGGTTGAATGTTTTCTGGAGAGCTTGTCGAGCCGCGATTCTTCCGCTTCAACTACGCACCACCTCGGCCCTAACCGAACCGTTGTTACAACGCCTGCCGATAATGCACGAAGCGGTCAACCCCTCGAAATCCATCGCTTCCATGTACCCGCTGAGAAGTCGAGCTGTCGATCTGGTGAGTCCAGCAAGTCGCCAGGCACGCCGAAGATAACTCCGGCAACAATGAGGATCCAAACAATGATGCGCTTGAACTGCCCGAGCAGAATCTGTATCGGGGCGATGCGTGTCCCCTCTTGAGCTTTGCGCAGTATCATTGCGCCGTTGACGGTGCCTTCAAGCGAGCGCGTGACGGTGAACAGTCGTCCTGTACCAGGCCCTTGAGGTTGACAGCAGACCGGCTGCTGAGTTCAATCCGCGACCGCCAACCCCACCCTCGCGATATCCTGAAGGAGACGGGAGAGATCAGCCTTACCGCTGACGCCGAAGGAGCAACCGCCCCGGAAACTCTCAGGCAAAAGGACCGTCGCACATCAACATCTGGAGAGTAGCGGGCCGCAAAGCCCGTTCGCCGACGGAATAACGTTCTCAGGCACAAGCGACAGATGGGGCGAAAGGTTCTTCAATGTCCTCCGCCCGCACCGCTTCCGCGCCTGCCACCACCTTCGAACGCCGCCACATCGGCCCCTCTCCCGCCGACGTTGATGCCATGCTCAAAGTCGTCGGAGCCGACTCGCTCGAAGACCTCATCAGCCAGACCCTGCCCGCATCCATCCGCCAGCCGCGGCCCCTGAATACCGGCGCAGCCATGTCCGAAGCCGAAGCCCTCGACTTCCTCCGCGGCCTCGCCGCCCGCAACCAGGTCCGCACCTCGCTCATCGGCATGGGCTACTACGGGACCCTCGTCCCCGCCGTCATCCAGCGCAACATCCTCGAAAATCCGGCCTGGTACACCGCCTACACGCCCTACCAGCCCGAAATCAGCCAGGGCCGACTCGAAGCTCTCCTCAACTTCCAAACCATGGTCGCCGACCTCACCGGCCTCGACGTCGCAAACGCCTCCATGCTCGATGAAGGCACCGCCGCCGCCGAAGCCATGGCCGTCGCGCAGCGCTCCGCAAAATCCAAATCCACCCGCTTCTTCGTGGATGACGCCGTCCATCCCCAGACTCTCGCCGTCATCCAAACCCGTGCTGAACCCCTCGGCTGGACCGTCGTAACTGGCAGCGCTTCCGCCCTGCCCGAAGGCGACTTCTTCGGTGCCCTCTTCCAGTACCCTGACACTTGGGGCGAGATCCGAGACTTCCGCGCCGCCATCCAGTGGATCCACGCCCAGGGTGGTCTCGCCATCCTCGCCGCCGACCCCCTCGCTCTCACCCTCCTCACCTCTCCCGGCGAACTCGGCGCGGACATTGCCATCGGCTCCACCCAGCGCTTCGGCGTTCCCATGGGCTACGGCGGGCCCCACGCCGCCTACCTCGCCGTTAAGGACGCCTGGAAGCGCTCGCTGCCCGGCCGCCTCGTCGGCGTTTCCGTCGACGCCAAAGGCAAACCCGCCTACCGGCTCGCACTTCAGACCCGCGAGCAGCACATCCGCCGTGAGAAGGCCACTTCGAACATCTGCACCGCCCAGGTCCTCCTCGCCGTCATGGCCTCCATGTACGCCGTCTATCATGGCCCGGAAGGTCTCGTCTACATCGCGCAGCAGATCCGCCGCCGCGCCGCGACCGTCGCCGCCGCCCTCCAGAGCCTCGGCTTTACTCTCCGCAACGCGGCTTTTTTTGACACTCTCACCGTGAACGTCGGAGCCCTCCAGCCCGCCATTCTCGCCCGCGCCGATGCCGCCAACCTCAACCTGCGCATCGTCGACCACGAAACGCTCGGTCTCTCGCTCGACGAAACCACCACCCCGCAGATCGTCGCCGCCATCCTGCAAGTCTTCGGAGCCGCGCCAGCAGCGGCCGAAAACGAGCCGCCCGCGCTCCCCGACGGCCTCGCCCGTACCTCCGCCTTCCTCACCCATCCCGTCTTCCACAAGTACCGCTCGGAAACAGAGATGCTGCGCTACCTCCGCAAGCTCAGTGACCGCGATCTCGCGCTCGACCGCGCCATGATCCCCCTCGGCTCCTGCACCATGAAGCTCAATGCCACGTCGGAGATGATCCCCGTCACCTGGCCCGAGTTCGGAGTCCTCCACCCCTTCGCCCCTGCCGAACAGGCCGCCGGCTACCACGCCCTCTTTCAGGACCTCGAACAGAAACTGTGCCAGATCACCGGCTACGACGCGATCCTGCTCCAGCCCAACTCCGGCGCACAGGGCGAATATGCCGGTCTCCTCGCTATCCGCGGCTATCACCTGAGCCGGGGTGAAGGCCACCGCAACATCTGCTTAATTCCGTCCTCCGCCCACGGCACCAACCCCGCTTCCGCCCACATGGTCGGGATGGAAGTCGTCGTGGTCGCCTGTGACCCCAAAGGCAACGTCGACCTCGCTGACCTCAAGGCCAAAGCCGCGCAACATGCCGACAAGCTCGCCGCGCTCATGGTGACCTATCCCTCCACCCACGGCGTCTTCGAGAACGAAATCAGCGAGATCTGCAGCACGGTTCACCAGTACGGCGGCCAGGTCTATCTCGACGGCGCGAACCTGAACGCCCAGGTCGGCCTCTCCCAGCCTGGCCAGTACGGAGCCGACGTCTCGCACCTCAATCTGCACAAGACCTTCTGCATTCCGCACGGTGGCGGCGGCCCCGGCATGGGGCCCATCGGCGTTCGCGCCCACCTGCAGCCCTTCCTGCCCCGGCACGTTTCGGCGGCCCCTTTCGGCTCCGCCTCCATCCTCCCCATCTCGTACATGTACATCCTGATGATGGGTGCCGAAGGCCTGCGCAGAGCTACGGAAGTCGCCATCCTCTCGGCCAACTACATCGCCGCGCGGCTCGACTCGTCCTTCCCGCTTCTTTATAAGAACGACAACGGCCGCATCGCCCACGAGTGCATCATCGACCCCCGAGGCCTCAAAGACCTCTCCGGCGTCACCGTCGACGACATCGCCAAGCGCCTCATCGACTACGGCTTCCACGCACCCACAATGAGCTTCCCCGTTCCAGGCACCCTCATGATCGAGCCCACGGAATCGGAATCGAAGGCCGAACTGGACCGCTTCTGTGAAGCCATGATCGCCATCCGCAAAGAGATCGCTGACGTGGAAAACGGACGCTTCCCCATCGCCGACTCGCCCCTCCGCCACGCTCCCCACACCGTGTACGATCTGGTGGAAGACTGGACGCGCCCCTACCCCAAAACCGAAGGCTGCTTCCCGGGAGGCTCACCCAGAATGGACAAATACTGGTCGCCGGTCAGCCGAATCGACAACGTCTACGGAGACCGAAACCTCGTCTGCTCCTGCCCCCCGCTAGCCGAATACGAGTAGTCGGGCTGCGCAGATTTCGACTTACGGCCAGTCTTGCGCACCGTGAAAAACACGCAGGATTTCAACGACATCCGCAGTCACGCGATAGACCACGATGTACGGCAATGGCGGGAGCACCAGTTCGCGCCGCCCGGCCATCCGGCTACTCGCCCTGCCCAGTCGCGGGAACTCGCTCAAACGGCTGCAATTTGCGTATATCGTCCTGGCCACCCGATTGGCCGCCTGTGGGTTGTCGTGACTGATCCGCTCACAGATGCGCTCCAAATCCTCAGCGGCCGGTAAGGACCACCGGACCATCAGGAAGCGAGAAATCTGTGCAACCGCGCGCCAACGTCTTCGTGCGTCAGATACTCACCGCGATCCAGCGCCGCTTCACCCAACCGCACTGCTTCCACGAACCGAGTCTCTTCCTCGAAATAACGTGAAATGACATCCTGCACCAGTTCGTCCGGATGCCGTCCCTGCTGTGCAGCCGATCGGACCAGTTTGGCTTCAACGTCTGGTGGGAAATGTACTTCCATGGCGAGATCTCCTGCCTTAGAGGATACGTTACACCAGATCCTTGAAAGGGCATGCCCGCCAAGGGCCAGCGCGCCCGCACGCTCACCAGCTACATCCACCGGCCCCATCAAGCAAGCGGGACCGACACCCTTCGGTCACCGCACCTGGTCTGATTCCAAAGGCGCCTGGTCCAGCACAGCAATGGCCGCCGCCGCATCATCCGGGGAAACCTGCAGTCGAATTCCCCGTGAAAGCGGCCAGTCCACTCTCGCCATATTGAGATCGGCCAAAAAACACTCGATCCCGTTCGCCTCGAGACAACCCTGCGCTAAAAGCGCCTCCGTCGTATCGCCGAACTGCCGGATCGTTACCAACTCAGGAGCATCATTCGCTGTCACTCCTGAATTCTTGCACGGTCAGCACGAAGGATCCCGCTATCCTGAAAGACGATGACCTTGGTTCTCGCTCTCCTTCTTGCCGTCAAAATCGCGCCGCCAGCCGACGGCCCCGCCAAACAACCGCAAATCGTAGCCACCCAGACAGGCGTAGCCCTGACCTACGGATCTGGCAACAAA
Organism: Bryobacterales bacterium; assembly: GCA_025462945.1. Lineage (GTDB taxonomy): Bacteria > Acidobacteriota > Terriglobia > Bryobacterales > Bryobacteraceae > BOG-234. Next base: position 2,419 of record JAOAPO010000071.1, on the reverse strand, counting down.
ATCTACTTCGCCCGTAGTGAAGACGGTGCCAGGACGTTCACGCCCCCCGTCCTCGTAGCGGAAGAAGGCAGCCTCTCCCTCGGCATGCATCGCGGCCCCCGCATCACCACCTCCGGCAACACGACCATCATCTCGGCGGTAGTCGGCAGGAAAGGTGGCGGCGCCGACGGTGACCTCCTCGCCTGGCGTTCCACTGACAACGGGAAAACCTGGTCTAAAGGCACCCCCATCAATGACGCGCCCGGAGCCGCCCGCGAAGGCCTCCACAGTATGACCTCCAACGGCCGTGACCTCGTCTTCGCCACCTGGCTCGACCTCCGCGACAAAGGCACCCGACTCTACAGCGCTGTATCTCGCGACGGCGGCAAGTCCTGGTCCAAAAACGTCCTCGTGCAGGCGTCTCCCTCCGGTTCGATCTGCCAGTGCTGCCACCCCTCAGCCGCCATCGGCCCCGACGGCCGCATCACCGTCATGTTCCGCAACGAATCCGCCGGCGCCCGAGATATGTACATCGTCGCCTCGTCCGACGGAGGCAATTCCTTCGGTCCCGCGCAGAAGCTCGGCACCGGCACCTGGCTCCTGAATGCCTGCCCCATGGACGGCGGCGGCATCACTCTCGACCCCAAAGGTAACCTCGAAACCGTCTGGCGTCGCGAAAAGACAATCTACGCTGCAATCCCCGGCCAGCCGGAGACAGCGCTCGGCACCGGCAAGGATGCCACTACGCTCCACGGCAAGTCCGGCCTGTACTACGCGTGGACCACCCCTGGCGGCCTCTCCGCCAAACTCCCCGGCCGCCCCGATCCAGTCCTCCTCGATCCCCACGGCGCTTACGCCCAACTCGTCCAGCTGCCCGATGGCTCCGTAATCGCCGCATGGGAAACCGAGGGCAGTATCGCAGTCCAAAAGGTACAGTAACGCTCACTCCGCGAAGTTCGTCGGCCCCTCGATTGCACCACTCCCGCTATGCCCAATCCCAACACTCAAGGAGGCAGATATGGTTGAAAAAGACGTCGTCTGCGGAATGCAGGTCGACCCCGCAAAGGCTGCGGGAACAAGCGAGTATCAAGGCAAGAACTATTACTTCTGCAGTCAAAGCTGTAAGCAGAAATTCGATCAGTCACCCCAGCAGTACGCGAGCGCGTAATCCGATAACGTGCCGGGGCCGGAGCCTGCACACAAGCGCGCTCCGGCCACCCCGGGCTACAACATGAACAACGCACCAGCGCATGCTCTCCGCCCGGTCGCCACTCAGGTCGAATACACCTGCCCCATGGACCCCGAGGTCCGGCAACTCGGCCCCGGATCCTGCCCCAAATGCGGCATGGCTCTCGAGCCCGCCACCGTGACGGCGCCCACCTCCGGCACCGAGTACACGTGCCCCATGCACCCCGAAATCGTTCGCAGTGAACCCGGCCCGTGCCCCCTCTGCGGCATGGCCCTGGAGCCACGTGAGGTCACCCAAAACGAAGCCAACCCGGAACTGGAAGACATGTCCCGCCGCTTCCGCGTGTGTGTCGCCCTCACTCTGCCGATTCTGGCCTTCATGGTCTCCGATCTCCTGCCCGGCAAACCGCTCATGTACGCGCTGGGCATGCGCGCCTCCCAATGGGTGCAGTTCGCCCTTGCAACGCCCGTCGTCCTATGGGGAGGCTGGCCCTTCTTCGAACGTGCCTGGCTCTCCGTCCGAAACCGCAGCCTCAACATGTTCACCCTGATCGGGCTCGGCACCGGTTCGGCCTACCTCTACAGCCTCTTCGCCCTGCTGTTTCCCGGAGCCGTTCCGGCGTCCTTCCGCAGCATGGCCGGTGAAACGCCGCTCTACTTCGAACCGGCCGCCGTAATCGTCACCCTCGTCCTGCTCGGCCAGGTCCTCGAACTCCGCGCACGCAGCCAGACCTCCAGCGCCCTCAAAGCCCTGCTCGGCCTCGCCCCCAAAACCGCGCGCCTCGTTCAGCCCGACGGCACCGAACACGATGTTCCTCTCGACCGTATCGCCGCCGGAGACCTCCTCCGCGTTCGCCCCGGCGAGAAGGTTCCCGTCGATGGCGAAGTCGTCGAAGGCCAAAGCTCCGTGGACGAGTCCATGATCTCCGGCGAGCCTCTCCCCGTCGAAAAGCTGCCCGGCACCCGGGTCACCGGCGCGACGGTCAACGGCACCGGCACCTTCGTCTTTCGCGCGCAACGAGTCGGTGCCGACACCATGTTGTCGCAGATCGTGCGAATGGTCGGCGAAGCCCAGCGCACCCGCGCACCCATCCAGAAACTGGCCGATCGCGTCGCCGGATGGTTCGTACCCGCAGTGATCGCGGTCTCCGTCATCACTTTCCTCGTCTGGGCGTTCCTCGGCCCCGAACCACGCATGGCCCACGCCCTCGTCAATGCCGTCGCCGTCCTGATCATCGCCTGCCCGTGCGCG
>JAOAPO010000062.1 GCA_025462945.1 Bryobacterales bacterium | reverse complement strand
CTGCGGCTATGACGGACGAATCGAGTCCACCGCTGAAGGTAACGCCTATCGATTTCCTTCTCCTGATTCGGTTCAGAATCGATTGCTCTACAAGAAACCGCGTCTGTTCAAAAACGTCATTGTCTTTGCGAGGCGCGAGTTCCGGCTTGATAGAGGGCTGCCAGTAAGTCTGAGCGCGCACGCCGTCGGACGTTGCAATGGCATAGTGGCCGGGCGGTAAAGACTCTATGCCCCTGAAGAAGGTTTCTCCCGGAGAAGGTCGGTACTCAGACAAAATCTTGCAGCAGGCCACTGTAGCGGGGTTCAGGCGGGGCGGTGTACCACTCTCCCTAAGCATCGTTTGCATATCCCCCGCAAACCTAAACTCGCCGCCGGAATGAGAATAGACAAACGGCAGCGCACCCAAGTGATCTCGGCAAGCGAAGATCCGACGAGCACGTTTGTCGATGACGGCAAAAGAGAAGATGCCGTCCAAGTGCTCACAGAGTCGATCACCCCATTTTTGGAATGCGCCGAGGATTAGTGACGAATCCGAGGAGGCAGGTGAGTAAGGATGGCCGAGAGCACGTGATAGATCTGCGGCTTGGAAAAGCTCATACTGGCCAATGATCAAGAGGTGGGGACACGAAGGTTCAAAGCAGAAACCTCCCCGTTCCGCGTGGTTCCGATGTGCGGCGTCACTTTCTAAGTACCGGACAGATGGGCGCACTGAAAAAGGGGACTCGCCCTTGAACGCGACGACGGCGTAGAACGATTTCCAGTGCCAACACGCCATCAAAAGCTAAGAGGTTGCCGACTCGCCAGGACCGCCGTCATCCGGGCCTTCGCCGAGGGCAGCAAGAACGAAGGACTGCATTGTGCCCAAGTGCGACAGTTTAGGTGCTACATAGGACTTGACAAAGGCAATCTGCCTAAATTTATCCATATTTTGCATAATCGTTTTCTCTCCAGCGTATAGCGACATGTTAACAGTATTACACAATACTGCCATGCACGGCGGGTCTCCAGTCGGCTTTGGCCGTTGAGTTTTCTCTGCTCGTCGAGTTTGTCTTTCACTCAGCGAGGCTGAATGACGGGAACTGTCGCAGGAAGTTGATGAGGCTGATAGTCTCCGGCACTCTGGAGATCGCACCGCTAGCCGGGCTCCACGACTCCAGCGAACCCATAGCCTTCCACAGCGCGTCCACGTTCACGATCTCCCTTGTCGGATCTGACGTACGAATGCCGCGCACGAACTCGATCGCCTTCGGCAACTGCGCGTTAAATCGCATGTCGTAGTCCGGCGACGCCCGGATTTTTCCTTTGCGCCAAGCCAGTTCCTTTGGCAACACCGAATCGAAAGCCTTCCGTATCATTAACCTGCCATAGCCGTTGCCCGATTTGAACCGGCTGGGCACCGCGAGGCAGTACTCCAGCAGGTTCTTATCCCAAAGCGGTTTGGAAAACCCGAAAGCTAAATCTCTTGGCAGCGCAGCGGCCAAAACGCGGCGATCAAGCGCGTTCGATAAAGATCGTAACTGCGCCTCCATCGAATCGGGCCACAGCGGGGAGCTTCGCCGAGGTCTCGTCCCTGAAGGGTCGCAAAAAGCCGGATTCAGAAAGAAGGCTGACGACAAGGCAGGACGCGCATAGTAGTGCTTTACCTCGCTCGCGAAAAGACGGAGAGCCGGAATCTGCCGAATGCGGGCCGTCGACCTGAGCTCGGCCACCATCGCCGACCAGCCCAGCCTGGTCGCCCCTTCCATGAACCGCGCGGCCGGCGTCCCGCTAATGCTGAACTCCCCGACTCCTCCGTTGAGCACGATGTCCGAGCCATAGGCGTCCGCAGCCGCGTTGATCGCTTTGAAGAGATACCCCAGCCCAGGCAGCCTGGCAGTGGTTTCGAACTGGCCCGGATCCTCGATTCCATCGAAGGGTCCCCGCCCAGCGGCATCAACATACTGAAACTCCACGTTGTCGAGATGCCGCAGTTTCTCCATAAACGGACGTTCGTCCGCGACCCCCACGTTGGCCGGGTCGTTCACGGCACAGAGCGCCAGCAGCGTCTTTCCGCGACCGTGAAGGTAGTTCGCCGCGGTTACCGCGACAGCCGAGGAATCCAGCCCGCCGCTAAACATGACCGCAACCCGGTCCTTTCCTTCTATACGCTGAATAACGGCACGCTCAACCAGATGCCGGGCCCGCTCATAGATTTCCCCCTCACTGGAAGGAACCAGTTCCGGTTTGATCTCCAGATGCCAGTAACGCCGGAGAGTCAGTCCGCGCTCGTCCGCAACAAGCGAGTGACCGGGCGGTACAGCGTAGATTCCCTCATGGAGAGTCTCTCCGGGATCGTTCGGCAGCCTGTCAACATGGCTGAAGGTAAACAGAGCGCGTGCGTTCAATCGCCTGGGGCAGTTGCGCGACCCAAGCATGGCAGGCATATCGCCGGCCAACAAAAGTCTCGATCCCTCCCGGCGATAGAGCAGCGGCAGCGAGCCCAGATGATCCACCGATGCGAAGACTCGCCGCTCCCGGGAATCCTGAACGACGAAAGAAAACTGTCCTTCCAGATGCTCCGGGGTTTGAACTCCCCAGCGGGCAAAGCAATGCAGGATCAGCTGGCCGTCGGGCCATTCGCCTCGAGGGCGAGGCAGACCCAGAGTCGCGGCGAGTTCCAGGCGATTGTGGATGCCGAAATGACCAGTGGCAGAGAGGTGAGGCAGCGCAGCGTCGTGAAAAACCTGTCCTGCCCTTCGCGATTCGTCGGGATCATCCTGCGGCGCATGACCAGGCTCAGTCACTACAAAGAATGATTTCCACGGCCAGTAAGGCGAGTCAAGTGTCATGCGTCCGCTGACTAGCTCGTGGATCCGTCTTCCTCAGGAACAGCCATATCAGTGCCTGGACCAGACCCACCCAGCACGAAAGCCTGAATCGTGCCGAGCCTCGCCAGTTTCGGGGCCCGGTAGACCAGCTTCTCTCTCCGACCGCCATCCCCCTGCAACTCGATCGCTTCCTGCATTCGAAAATTGCCTCCGATGTCTTAATCGGCGGCTCAGGGCGAAACTTTAGGATTTAGAGCTAAATTGTTGAAGATTGACGAAGCAGTCCGGCGTCCAGCAACTCCTGGACCAGAGCCTCAAGATCCGCCGTCAACGTATCCACCGGAACAGCATAATCCTGCTCCATGCGCGACACGACCTCGCTGGTGTCACCTAACGTGACGAGTAAATCCCACATGCGCGCACCTGTGTCATTCAGCCCAAAATACTGCTGGTTTGACATGTTCAGGAGAACCGCCTCATCGTTTAGTTTCTGGAAGATAACAGAATCTCCGATTTCAACGCGGGGTGGAAGCATGACTTATCTGGGAGGAAAGTTGAAGTTGGTGGACCTGAAGGGATTCGAACCCTTGACCTCTTCCATGCCATGGAAGCGCGCTCCCAACTGCGCCACAGGCCCACTTCGTGAGGCAATTTCATGTTACCACATTAGGATGACTCGTCCCGAAGCTCTCGAAGTTCTTTTTGAGTTCACCAAGTCCGAAAGTCTGCGAAAACACGCCCTCGCCGTTGAGGCCTGTGTAGTTGCCTATGCCAAAAAGTTCGGGCAGGACGAAAACACCTGGTCCGTAACCGCTTTACTCCATGACTTCGATTATGAGATCCACCCCGATGCCCCGGACCACCCCATGAAAGGAGAATCCATCCTGGCCGCCCGCGGCGTCAGCGACGAAGTCCGTCGCGCCATTCTTTCCCACGCCAACTACAGCGGCGTGTCTCGCGATTCCCTGCTCGAAAAAACTCTCTTCGCCTGCGACGAGCTGGCTGGATTGCTCACGGCCTGTTCGTATGTGAAACCCGGCCGCAACATCGCCGAAGTGGAAATCAAATCGGTCAAAAAGAAGCTGAAAGACAAAGCCTTCGCCCGTTCCGTCAGTCGCGACGACATCACAACCGGCGCCGAGGCCCTCGGCATCCCGCTCGACGAACACATCGAATTCTGCCTGGCCGCCATGCAAGCCCGCGCGGCAGAATTAGGGCTGGCCGGTGAAACATCGCCTCCGGCCTGACCGTAGCATAATGAGAGTCTCGTTATGCGCAATCGAATGCAAAGGCTGTTCCTGCTCGCCGGCGTCCTCCTTTGGGCGGGCTGGAACCTGCACGGGAGTGGGCCGATGAAAGACGTCAAACTGGTGGTGTTGGACCCCGGCCATTTTCACGCCGCGCTGGTTCAGAAGGAAATGTACCCGTGGCTGTCGAAGCGCGTGTCCGTCTACGCACCATTCGGCCCGGATGTCCTCGATTATCTCAACCGCATCTCCCTATTCAACACGCGTAAAGAGAATCCCACTTCCTGGGAAATGGAGCTTCATTCCAGTCCGGACTTCTTTGAGCGAATGCTCCGCGACAAACCCGGGAATGTGGTCATCATGACCGGCCGCAACCGCCCGAAGATCGATCGCATTCAAGCGTCCGTGGGAGCCGGAATGAACGTGCTGGCCGACAAGCCCTGGATCATCGCTTCCGCCGACATGCCGAAGCTCCAACTCGTCCTGGATGAGGCCGAAAAGAAGGGCGTTGTCGCGTACGACATCATGACCGAGCGTTTTGAGATCACCTCCATCCTGCAGCGGGATCTCGTCAACGACGGCGCAGTCTTCGGCAAACTGCTGCCCGGTACCGATGCTGAACCTGCCATCGCGGCGAAGAGTATCCATCATCTGATGAAGCTGGTGGCCGGCGTGCCGATCCGGCGTCCGGCGTGGTTCTTCGACGTCAATGAATACGGCGAAGGCCTCGCGGATGTCGGCACGCACGTGGTTGATCTCGTCCAGTGGACAGCATTCCCGGACCAGAAGCTCGACTACAAGTCCGACGTGAAAATGCTGGGCGCCAGGCATTGGCCAACTAACATCGCTAAAGCCGATTTTCAACGTGTGACCGGCGAGCCTGATTTTCCGGCATCGTTGAGCCCGCACGTGAAAGACGGCAAATTGGAATACTACTGCAATAATTCGGTCCACTACACGCTGCGCGGCGTACACGTGAAACT
>JAOAPO010000051.1 GCA_025462945.1 Bryobacterales bacterium | reverse complement strand
CGGGAACCTGTATATAGCCGCGAAAGGAATTGCCGTCTATTCGCCGGCCGGAAAACTGATTCGCACAGTCGATTTTCCGGAGACTCCCGCCAACTGCGCCTTCGGCGATTCTGATCTGAAGACGCTGTATGTGACGGCACGAACGTCGGTCTACCGTATCCGGATTCCCGATCGCGGTTCCTTGCAGTACTGAAGGCCTTGCCGTACGGCATCGGGTCATGGCATTTTGCCTGCACGTGGTGTTCGGTCGAACGGCGGGATGTGGATAAAACCGGGCAAGTCATGGTCTTGTGGGGCTATCTCGAATCGCATAGGCGGGCGCAGGCGGTCTACACGGATAAGGCGAGTTTGTTCCAGCCGCCCTGGCACCGAGGTATCCAGCAGAAGCAGCCTGCCTTTGTCGTCAAGCAACTGGAGTGAGAAGGCCTCGCTGTTCCGCGCGACACCGGAGATAGTTTCGCCTTACAAGGTTTTCACCCTGACAGGACGGAAGCCGCTCGGAACAGGGCGAGACTGAGTCAACGTCTCGTGCAGCCTGTTCAGTGAAACCTGGGCGCCGACGTTGGCGAAACCGGGGTCCACGACGGCCTCGGAATCATGTGGCAGCGGACGCAGCCTCCAGCGCCGCTGAAGACCATCATGCCTTTCTCAATATCGCCGCGAACAACCAGGTAGGATGCGGTGGCCCGTACGTTGCGAAGAAAGCCACGACCTTCCAAATCTCTGTATCGGGCAACCCGGTTGAGGGCGTTCACGGTGCCAGGGATGCCATTCTTAAGAACGGCGAAATAGTCTCGTCGCTCACCCGGAACTATTGCCGGTCCGCATCGAGAGCGGGCCCGCATTCGTTTTCGCCGGTCATCCCGATCGTTACAGCAAGTACAAGTTGTGTTGTAAGGAAGGCCTTCGGGTCCTGCTGCCTGAGGCGTCCGGTTGTTCTTTCACGGTTCGCAGCCCCAGTGCCGCTGGGCGAAGGTGTTGCTGCTCGCCGCTGGCGTCAGAAACTGATCCTCGCGCTGAGCTGGACCACGCGCGCTCCGCGCGTAGAGGTGAACTTACCGAACCGTGGATTCTCAACGGCGGTGGTCAGCCCCACGAAATTCGTGTGGTTAAAAGCGTTGAATGCATCCGCTCGAACTTGCAGCCTCATCTTTTCGGCGACGGAAAAATTCTTCCCGAACGATAGATCGAAGCGTTGGTTGCCCGGTCCGCGAACGGCACCCTGTCCGATCGTCCCAGGACGTAATGTCGCGCCGGAAAGTGAGCCTATAGGAACCCGCGCGAACGCTGCCGGGTTGAGATACTGCAGCGTGTCACGGTTGTTGTCGAGTACGGCTGGTCCTCCAATATAGTCGGGACGGCTGCTGGTCAGCGAAGAAGCTTGGGTGATGATCAGCGGCTCGCCGGTAGCTGCGGTAAGAATGCCGGACACCTGCCACCCGCCCATGGCGCCGCGTAGTACATTGCTTTTGAGCGCAGCTAGTTGCGGCAGGTCGTAGACGAATTCGGCGCCTCCGTAGTGCGTGATGTCTCCCGTGGACGGCCCGCGGTCTGCCCGGGGATTGAAGAAGTCCTGCGTACGTTCGTTCTGGTCACCCTGGTAGACAGCGCCAATATCCCCGCCGGCCGTCGATAGTGCTTTGCCCCAGGTATAATGAAACGCCCCGGACAGATTGCGCGTGTAGCGCTTTCTGATCGATGTCTGCCATGAAGCATAGACGGTGTTTTGGGTGTTGTCGATGTAGTAGCCCTGGCCGAGATTCGGATTCGGGCGCTCGCCGGTAATGCGATCCACCTGATTGAAGGTTCGCTGCATGATGAACTTCACTCCGCGGTTGGCCACGAAAGCCGACTCGATAATGATCGAAGGGGTCAAGGCTCGCTGGATTCCAAAGTAAAGGTTCATCGAATAGGGGTTCTGCAGGTTAGGGTCGATGGCCGCGAAAACGTTGACTTTGCCCGTGCGCGCAGTCTCAGCCTCTACCACCTTCCGCGCATCGTCGTTGAACGTGAGGAACTTCAAGTTATAGCGCTGTGCCTCTGCCCGGCTAAGCACCACGCGGTAAGGCACGGTCTTCGTGGCGACGGCCTGCTTCAACGTCCCCATCATCTGCGGGCTAAATAGTATTCCGAAGCCGCCGCGGATTGTCGTAATTCCCTTGCCATCGGGATTGTAGCTGAACCCGACGCGCGGACCGATGTTGAGCCCGGCGTCGTTGTTGTAAGGTCGTTCCGGGTCGCGGAATGGTCCAAAGGTGAACTTGTCATCGCGCAGCCCATCAAGGTTGAACAAGCCTGCCCCGGACTTCGAGTCGAATCCGCGCGCTACCATCGCCGAATAGAAGTCGTAGCGCGCACCGAGATTGATCACCAGCTTCGGGGTGATCCGCCAGTCATCTTGTGCGAAGAACCCGAACTCGTAATTGTTGCCGTTGTAGTAAGGCATCCCGAATGTGTAATTCATCGAGTTCGGAACATCGTTCAGCAAGTCCTCACGCCCCAGGTAACTGATTACGGGATTGTTGACTTTCACCCGACCACCGGTGCGGAAGAAATAATCCCCACCGAACTTAAACGAGTGCAGTCCGCGATGCCAGCCCACCTTCTGCTCGATGCTGATACCAGGGCCGTACTGGGTCCAGATCTGGCTGGCGGGCGTGCTGAAACCCAGGTTGGATGAGATGCTGGCGTAGCGCCGTCCGTAAAGCGTATCTTCCTCCACGCCCTTTCCCAGGAACGCATCGAAGGTCTCGAGGTCTTGCGCGTTATATCCGAACCGGCTCTCTGAGGTCCAGGCCGCCGCGCCCGTAACAAAGCTCGCCGTGCCGCGCTCCTGCCATCCATGAAACTCCGTATTGTTGCTGGTGTAGATCATGGGCTCATCACGGAAGGGCCTGCCGCGTGTATACGTGAGTGCGAGGTTGCTGTTGTTAGTGACTCGAAAGTCGCCCTTGACCACGGCGTGGTTGTCGTGAGCACGCGCGGGGCGCGCCGCCTGATAGAAGCCGACGTCCGCCGTGGCGGCGTGGGGCTCGGTCGGCAACGGCGTAGCGTCGAGAGCGGGCTTATACTGAGGTTGCCGTGTGAGCAATTCCTGACGGAAGCGCGCGGTAGGCACGTTGCCCGACACCAGCGAAGAACTGGCCTCGCGATAACCCTCATAGGCACCGAAGAAGAAGATACGATCTCGTTTGACCCGCCCGCCCGCAGATCCGCCAAACTGGTTGAAGGTCATCGGAGCTTTGTAAGTAAGAAACTGGTTCCTCGCGTTGAGGTTCTCCGCCTGGAAGTTTTCAAACAGTGACCCGTGAAAGCTATTCGTGCCAGATTTGCTGATCAGATTCACGTTGCCCGAGAGCGCTTGCCCGTATTCAGCAGGGATGATTCCTTTGACCACCTGTACTTCTTGTACCGCTTCGATACTCATGGTGTCGATGTAGTTGAAGTTAGTGAACAGGGCGCCCGAGCGTCCTTCAGCGTTGCCGTTCGCATCGGTGCCATCGACCGTGAATGTCGTAGCCGATCGACCCAGGCCGTTGAGGCGCACGCCGCCGTCACGATTCCCATGCCCCGGGGCCGAGCCCGCGTTGCTGACCGTCACGCCCGTGCCCACGCTCAACAGGTTGGTGTAATTGCGGCGCGAGAGCGGAAGTTCGGCCACAACCTTGCCGTCAACGCTTTCGCGCTGTTCGGCCGATACCGTGTTGACGAGCGGCGTAGTCGAGTCCACGTTGACGGTCTCGGACACCGATCCTACTTGAAGGCCGAACGTGCGCCGGACGTGCTGGGCGGCAGCCAGTTCCAACCCTGTGGCCGTGAACGCCTTGAATCCCTGCGCTTCGATGCGGATGGTGTAGGTGCCAACACGGAGAAGGTCGAACACAAACTCGCCGGCATCGCTGCTAACCTGTTTCTGGGAACTGGCTGTGCCGTCGTTAAGGAACGTGACTGAGGCGCCCGGCACGACAGCACCGGTGGAATCGGTCACTATGCCGTAGAAAGTGGCGGTAGTGACTTGGGAAAAAGCCGGCAGCGCGGCAAATAGTACACACGCAGTCAGACACGTCGATCGCATAAGGGCCTCCTGAGGGTTTTGCGGGCATAACGATATCAAAGCCGCCTTGCGAAAGCAAGCTGGTCGAACGCCGCGGCGCCGCCACGTGAGAGTCTTGCTAATGCCAGAGTCTGTTAGCGGAATCAGGCTGGAGAGGTGTGAACGAATCCAGAGTTCTCACCATGAGGGAGCGAGACAGAAGCCGTTTGGTGATATTGATGGATTTTGCCCATGCCCAGCGGCAAATATCTCTGGGAACCTACGCCTGTGTTGGATATGTCCTTCGCGCTGGCCATTTGAGCAGCCAGCTGCCCTGAGCAAAATCGCCGAGAACATAGTGGCCCAGGGCACCGTCTCTGTCGAGGCCCCCGTGCAGCTTCGCCGGACGTGTGCGGGAATCGCTGCGGCTGCCGCGCAGGACTGGCATCGCGTCGAGCGGCCCCATACCTACCGCGCAGCCGATCACTTGTACGCCGAGATGCTGCTCGCCCGCGGCATCGGGGATGACCACCAACAATCTGAGTTGTTGTCCACCGAGGCTTTGCGCCTCAGTAACGAAGACAGGAATGCCTGGTACCGTGAACGGGCGCGGCAACGACTATGGCCTCCTAGTCAGTAGCGAATTCGGGGAAGTCTACGCCAGCACGGTCCTGACGCTGCCTGGACTCGCCGCGACTGGGTCGGCCTTCAAATTCTCCGGCGCAAGTCATCCATGTAGAGTGTCAGCGGGTGCGCTGACATTCAGGCCTACAGAAGGTCAGGGAATTGAAGCTTTCCTCAATGTAAGGCACTGAAAAGAAAAGATGGAGCGGGAGACGGGAATCGAACCCGCGTGACCAGCTTGGGAAGCTGACATTCTCCGAGCCAACGTCCAACAGCTCAAAGACTCGTTGCGGTTAGCGAATCCACTTGGCACAAACACGTCACAAAAGGACAAGAATACTAGCGTGGCTCCCCAACTTCCCGCAGGAATGCTTTTAGAATCAATACCCGTGATTGCTGGAAATCCGCGTTCTGAAGGTCGGAACTAGTGGGAAGTAGATCCCGAATCGCTCGTAAGTTATTGAAAATGGTGCGGAGAGGGGGACTTGAACCCCCACAATCTTGCGATTGCTAGCACCTCAAGCTACCCATCATATCCGATCCAACGCGTTTACAGCGCTTTAGCCCCATATTCTCGATCCCATCGAGTGCTATCGCGAATCTCGGTTGGCACAAATACGTCACAAACCTTTCACCCGATGGCGACCAATGCCGGAGGCCAATCATGAGGTTGCCGACCAGCTTGGATTCTCCGACACCTGAGAGCCGTTGCGGGAATAGGCCGGCTGTGCCGGGCGGCTTCATTCGTGGCGGGGAGGTCCTGAAGCAGCACTTTTCCGACTTGGTTGCCTCAAAACAGAAACTCCGGCGGGCTGACGCAATCGCGTGTGTACGCCTGAGACGGCAAGAGGCGAATCAGAATCTCGGTTTCGCGTCCCGTCCGTTTGTGCTCTGCGGCTTGCCGGTAAAGCGACCCCGATCGGGGCAACTTCTGCATGAGCGCCGCAACGGGCACTTTCTGCTTCAGGTAACCGGTCACCCGTCGTTCGGACTGCCATGGGGCCAGGATCGGCTGGTTCCGCTCTTCCTCGCTACGCTGGCCATTCGGCAGCAGAGTCGGGTGATTCGGTTTCGGAGTGCAGCGGAAATGCTGGATACCTTCGGGATGCAACAGGGTGGTACCCAGTACCGGCGACTTGTGACAGCCTTCCAGCGGATCTTCGGAGCAACCATCTTCTTTGGCACGGACACCCAGAGGGAAAAAGCGATGGTCGTACATCGGGCGAGATTCAGCTTCATGAGCGAAGCCCGCATCTGGTACTCCCGCAATTCCGATCAGGAAACGCTGCCGTGCGAATTCCAGAACGAGATCGTTCTCAGCGAGGAGTTCTTCTCCGAGATCCTTGCCCATCCGATTCCCACCGACATGGAAGCGGCGAAGGCACTGTCGTGCTCTCCAGCTGCCCTTGATCTCTTCACGTGGCTCTCATACCGGTGCTTTGTAGCAAAGGGCAGAGAACGCGTCCCACTGTTCGGCAATGCAGGACTGGTCAGTCAACTGGGAAGCGCTGACTACAGTCGTCCACGCAAGTTCCGCGAACGGCTGGATGGCTGGCTGGATCTGGTTCGGGCTCTCTGGCCGGAGTGTCCGGCGAAGATAGACGAGAACGGAACGGGACTTTGGGTGGACCGGGCTAGTGCGGTGCTCACGGCGGGAGGTACCCATGTTTGCTAAAGAGTGTGGGCGCATCTGGCCCATCAGTTTGCATCAGATCGAGGCGACTGTTTCTGCCTACCTGGGTCCGGGGAGGGTGGCGGGAAACCGGCAGGACGCGGCCTTCAGCAGGCAGGTTGCCATGTATCTTGCCAAACATGTCGGAAGGTGGAGTACGCCGAAGATCGGGAAGTTCTACAATGGCCGCCACCACACTACAGTTCTATACTCAATCGAAAAGATTGAGCGCTTACGGGAGAGGGATGCGAGCCTGGATGCGCTGCTGGAACTTTTTTGCGCCGAGCTGTCCGCCTGGAGTACACATGCGGGGGGTCTGTCGGCTTACCGATGCGAGGCGAGTGTTGAGGGTGTCGACCTCCCGTTGCCATCGCCTTTTTGGCGGAGCATCTCGTTCGGCAAGCCAGAAGAGAGGAGCGTGTCCGCCGTCGAGACGGACACGCTTCTCAGTGAGAGGCTTATTCGGGGTGAGCAGCGTCAGGTTCAACGCGCCTCGCCGCGCGATCCAGTTTAAGGATTGATTCGACACGGCATTCAAAAGCTCGGTGCGCAACGCCATCTTTTTGGTATTCGCGGCTGCGCAGCTCGCCTTCAACCTGGACGTGCGCTCCCTTCTTCAGTCCCAAAGCGAACTCGGCAAGCTTGCCGAAGGCTACGCAGCGGTGCCACTCGGTTCTGGATTCCCAGATTCCGTCGGAGTTTTTCCATGAAGTCTTGGTCGCCACTGAAAATGTGGTGAGCATGGACTCGTTGTTTGTTGTCTTGGCCTGGGGATCATCGCCTGTAAATCCGATAAGAGTAAGTCTGTTGAGGTACATAGTTTGTTTTCTTTCTGCCCGTCTTTCCCGGGGCACCCAGAAGCGAGCGGCCACCGCTCCCAAGGCAAGAAGGTGCTTTTCTGGGGGGACCAGAATGGGGGAGCCAGAACCGGAAGGCGCCGACTGGCGAAGCAGAACCTTTGTAGTCCGCCGGGCGCGGGGTTGGGCCCGAAGCAGTGCCCGGGAAGACGGGCTGAAGGAGACAACACAATACCCCAGACCGCTGGCTCCCTGGCATAAAGAACAGGCGACCACTGCAGGCCGCAGGCACGACCGCCAGACGAAAGTTCCTCATCGCGCTTCAATCGGGGCTTGAGGGCAGTTGGAAGTTAGAGTGGCAGACGATCGGCCCGGCGCGGAGACTCACCCAGTTCAGCGGCGCGGTTTGAACCGTAGAACCGTTGTGATTTCGTATGCCTGAAAGTAGGGTGCCTCTTTCATGGCCTATATGTTCCGCGGCGATGACACCGGTCCGTGTGTTGCTCGCGAAGATGGCATCAGCTTCGGTCCGCCCCAAGCATGCTGATGGAGCGAGGACACGTGGCTCTTGGTTGGCAAAAAAGATGCACCGTGAAAGCCCACTCCAAGGAGGTATTCAGTTCTGATGGTCTCTCGAGCAACATGGTCTGCTTCCGGCCCGCTACTCACCTCGGGCGGTTGGTCAGCTGCTCCCTACGCGGATCTCAGAGCCAGCCGACGCGACCTGCGCATTACGAGAGTAAGGGCAATGTGGATTATCGCAGTCTGGGGAAAGTACCGGGTATGAAGCCCGTTGTGGTCTGCCGGGTTTGCGGAACGCCGTTCTCGATTCACCAGACTGTGCGCGAGGGTCCGGTCCGGGAGCGTCGAGATGTAGATTGTCCGGTTGCGACGTGCCGCGCGACTTGGGGGACGAAGTTGACAGCGGGGCCGATCGTCACACAGCCACTCACGGAAGAACAACTGAGCTGGTATTGTGGGACCCAACCGAAGCGACGAATGGTGGGTGCTCCGTCGCTCTGCTATCGCAAACGCTCACTTTAGAACAGCTCTTGGAACGGCATCGGCCGGTCGAAACTGGCCACTGGGCTGTTCGGTGCGGCAGTAAAGCAGGTTGGGAATGCAATCAACTATTTCCAACACGCGGCGATACTCAATTGCCAGCAACTCGTCCGTACCCCCTAGAGTCACGCGCGCTCGCTCCTTTCCTAGCGCATGCTTAATCCGGGGAGTCGAGCGCGCTGTCTTCGGGGAAAATTTTTCGACTGACCTGCGGAGAGTTCTTGACCGCCGTGCCCAGAGACCCAATCAGGCCGTCTCGCTCTCGACAGCCTCTCTGACGATGGCCCCCAGTTCCATGAAGGCGTCGAAATCAGAGGGTTTGCGGAAGTACCGGGTGACCTGCAGGTCTGCCACTTGACGGCGGTCTCTCTCGGCGTCAGACGATGTTACAACGATCACCGGCGTGTTTGCGCAATCAGGATGCCTTCGGAACTCCTGCAGGATCGTTAGGCCGTCTGCTTTCGGCATATTCAGGTCCAGGAGCATGAGGTCGGGGCAGGGCGGGCCCGAAGAGGTTCCCATTTGAGCCACAAAGCTAAGCGCGGATTCACCGTCGGGAACGACGTGAAGCTCATGCTCGACGTGATGGTGCTCAAGAGCCTCCTTAAAGAGCATGACATCCGCGTAGTTGTCTTCAGCAACCAAGATATACAGACGCTTCATGCTCGCGCGCTCCGGGGGAGAGAGAAATAGAACGTTGAGCCAACGCCGGGTTGAGACTCCGCCCAAATTCGGCCCCCGTGTCGCTCAATGATTCGCCGACAGATCGCGAGGCCGAGCCCCGTGCCTGGAAACTCGCTTTTATGCAGACGCTTGAAAAGCCCGAAGATTCGCTCAGCGTGGTGGGGTTCGAAACCGATGCCGTTATCGCGAACAGCTATGATCCAGTTAACTTTGTCGCACTCGGTGGATACCTCGATCTGCGGACGGGCCCCGTCTCCCTGGTATTTGATGGCATTCGACAGAAGGTTTTGGAATACCTGAGCGAGCTGCGCGGCGTCCCCGCTTACCGCAGGCATGGGCGGTGCGGTGATAACAGTGCCACTCTCCTCGATTCGGTCTTTTAACACTGACATCGCTTCAGAAAGCGACACCGAAAGATCGGCAAGTTCAGCGGAACGCTCGGTAGAGTGAATGGTGCGTGAGAATGTCAAGACATCATGGATCAGTGCCTCCATACGTTCTACGCCCTTGTGAATGATGGTCGCGTATTGCTGAGCCTGGGGGTTTTCTCCCACATGCCGTCTGATGAGCAACTGGGTGTAGACATTAACCATGCGGAGAGGCTCCTGCAGATCGTGGCTCGCAACATAGGCGAATTCCTCCAACTCGCGATTCGCCCGTTCGAGTTCCTGCCGGGCGCGGACGTGGGCTTCGACGTCAATGGCAATTGCGACTATTCCGACGGTCGTGCCGCCCTGGTCTTTCAGCGGCTGATAGACGAACGTGAACCACGAGTCCTCAACCACGCCGTCGCTGTCACGGTCCAGTGGAATCAGGTACTCATGGCCAATAAATGGTTTACCTGTGTTGAAAACTCCGTGCAGGATACCCCAAGTATCCTCATTCATCTCGGGCACGGCCTCTAACAGGGGGCGGTGTAAGAGATCCCTGCCCGGAAAGAACTCCTGATAAAACGGGTTTACGAGGTCAAAAATCATCTCGGGACCGCGTAGAACTGCCACTCCCACGGGAGCCTGTGCAAATACCTGTTGAAGCCGCTCCTCGCTCCGCCGGAGAGCTTCTTCCATCACTCTCTCGGAAGTAATGTCTTGTACCGTCGCGACTACCCCGCGCACCGTTCCGTTATCTGCCAGGTGCGGCGAATACGACACCCGAACAAAGCGAGGCACCGGTTGGTAGGGCAAAAACTCCTCGAAGCGCACTTCTTCGCCTCCAAATGCCCGCTCCAAATAGGGCCAGGCGCGGGAGAATGTCGCTTCACCCACAACGTCGGCTACCTTGTGGCCGATAAGGGGTGCAGCTACAAACCAGTCAGAGTTATGAAGGTTTACAAACGCGTACCGCACGTCGGAGTCGAGAT